>JAJRYI010000286.1 GCA_024275815.1 Actinomycetes bacterium
CGTCGAGCCACGGCTGTTTGGGAAAGAGTTGGACATAGAGCGCGCCCGTCCCAGTGTCGGTCACGAGACGGACCGCATCGGGGTCACGAACGTCGAAGCGGGGATCGATCGGGTCGAGTTGAGCGGCGAGCGGGGCAGCGAGAACGAGGAGCAGCACCACCAGGGTGGGTCCGAGGACCGCTATCGCACGTTGCCGTTTCGTGGCCAACCCCTTCCACGATCTCGTCACAGCACAGCACAGATTAGCAAACCAGAGGTGCGGTGGCGAGCGTTCTGCGGCTCCAGATTCCACCGCCGGGCTTCGACGGGAGCAGGGGCGCTGTGCTACTCGTAGATCTTCTCGTCGATGGCATCTGCGTCGAGTGCGTCGGCTTCCCAGTCGCGATACGACGGGCCACGTCGGTGTCGGGTCGCGTAGTCGGTGTACCACTCGTGGGCGATGATCATGCTCATCACCTCGTTGGTCCCGGTCCAGATCGATGCGAGTCGAAGGTCGCGGTAGTGCCGCTCGATCGGGTACACGGATGTGTACCCGATACCGCCCATGACCTGCATGGCGTTGTGAACCACCGTCTGGCAGGACTCGGTCACGAACTTCTTCGTCTCTGAGATGTATCTGCGGGTGGCCCCTGTCTCCTCACCCTCATCGACCGCTCGTGCCGTCGTGTAGACCATCGACCGGGCTGCGTCAAGAAGCATCGATGCCTCGGCGACCTGGAAACTCACTCCCTCGAAGCGGTTGATCACCCGTCCGAACGCTTTGCGGTGCGTGGTGTAGCCGCCGGCTACCTCGAGCGAGGCCTTGGCGGGACCGATCGTCATCGCTGCGGTGCCGAGGCGTTAGGGGATCATCATCGTGTTGAACACGTCGACGCCACCGTCGACGGTACCGATGACGTTGTCGATCGGTACGACGACGTCTTTGAGCACGACCCGTCCGGCTCCTCCTCCGCGTGAACCCATCAGGTTGTAGAGGTAGTCGACCGTCAGGCCCGGCCCTCGATCGACGATGAAGGCGGTGATCCCTGCCTGTGGTGCAGCTTCGGGGTTCGTCCGTGCGTAGATGAGGAAGAAGTCGGCGCCCTCGGCACCGACGATGAACCGCTTCTGGCCGTTGAGCACGAACGTGTCACCGTCACGGACAGCGGTCGTTGTCGTGCCGAAGAAGTCCGAGCCTCCGCGTGGCTCGGTGAGCCCTTCGGCGGCGAAGATCTCGCCTGCCAGGAGCGGTCGGACGTACTTGGCCTTCTGGGCATCGGTGCCGTGCGTCACGATCGCGTCGCATACCAGTTCGGCCCCGACACCGAACGTGCAGGCGAAGATGTAGCCGAGTGTGCCGATCTCCTCCATCACGACACAGGTCGTCACCCAGTCCATGTCGCGGCCACCCCACTCCTTCGGGAATCGGAGTCCGAGCAGGTTCCTGCGCCCCGCTTCTCGCAGGAACTCGGTCGGGAACCGGATCTCGTCCCTGTCCATCTTCGTGATCATGTCCTTGGGGACCCATGCGACGAGGTCGCGGGCCTCATCGCGGATCGCACGCTGTTCGTCGTTCAAGAGGAAGTCGTACATGGTTGCCTTCTATCGGTGGGGTCGAGTCGCTCGAGCGGCGGTACCGTCCGACATTACCAATCGGTGGGAGGCCCGGAATCATCGTGATGGGACGACGTCACCGCTCACCGGCGGGTTCGTAGCCAATCGAGGGTTCCCACGGCGACGAGTGCGCCGATCATGGTGCGTTCGACCTTCTCGACGACGGCGACGGCTTTGGCAACATCTCGCGGTGTCGGCTGTGGCCCATCACCAAGGTACGGACGGTCCTCCTCGATGTCGCCGTAGCGAAGCGGTCCACCGAGTTGGCGACCGAGAGATGCTGCAACGGCGGTCTCGGCGACACCGGCGTTCGGAGACGGATGCGCAGGGGCGTATCTGGCGATACTCGAGAGGACCAGCCGGGCGCTCGCCGGCTTCTGGAGGGCGACGAGTGTGGCGAAGAGACGGGCGGGCAGGTAGTTCGCGACATCGTCGAGACGGGCTGCGGCCCACCCGAAGCGTTGGTATCGCTCGTTGCGATGTCCGACCATGGCATCCATGGTGTTGATCGCCCGGTAGGCGGCTGCTCCGGGTGCACCTGCAACGATGCCCCAGAACACCGGAGCGACCACGGCATCGACGGTGTTCTCCGCGACGGATTCGATCACTGCTGCAGCGATGTCATTCGTGTCGAGATCGGTGGGGTCTCTACCGACGAGGGAGGGGAGCATCGCTCGAGCAGTACCGAGATCGCCAGACTGTGTGACGTCGGCTATCTCCATCGCGATCGTTCTCAGTTCACGGCCGGCCACAGCGAGGGTCACGACCAGCGAGAGCGAACGTGTCACGCGGCCCACCCCTGCACCGAGGCCGACGCCGAGTGTGGCGTAGACGACTCCAGCCCTGCGGTTGTTCGCCCAGACCGTGTCTTCGATGGCTGTCATCGTCCGGCCGAACCACGCGACCGGGTGGATGGCGGTGGGGGGCTCGCCGATGATCCGGTCGAGAACCAAACCCGCTGCAACAGCGAGGCATCTTCGCCCGAGTACGCTCACGCGCTCCTCCCCGAAGCTGCCGACCATGGTCGGTACTCGTCATCGGGACCGTCCTTGCATCTTGGTGCGCAGATCACGGCGGTCCTCCAAGGCCCGACTGAACTGCTGAATGGACGGACTGTGCAATCCGTGAACCCCACTCGGATCGTGGTCCAGCGAAGCGCTCACGCGGCCCGTCGGACGGCCACACGACGACGATGGCGTCACTTGCAGTGCCGGTACCCGGGACACCGTTTTCGACCAGAGCCTGAGTCTTGGCTTCGGTTGCCGTGATCACCGCATTGACGGCGGCTCCGGCATCGAAACCGACGGGTAGCTGGATCACGAGGTTGATGGTTCCCGGAGACCACGACGTGAAGTGCCCGGAGGTGTCGGCAGCC
>JAJRYI010000287.1 GCA_024275815.1 Actinomycetes bacterium
ACCAAGCCGGTGGACCCTGCAGCACCTCGAGTCTCCACCGTGTCGATCGCCACACCGCCTGTGCCGGGCGGGCTGTTCACCGATCTCGAGGGACGCAAGGTTCTCATCGTCGTGGGAGGCAGGGATGGGCCCGCCCTGGCCGATCTCATCTCGAAGGCATCGGTGGAACTCGCTGCCCCCGTGTTCGCCGATCCGCAGGCGAACGTCGTCGGGCCCAACAGTTTGTCCTACGGTGACCTGATCGTCGGGGACGGCAAGGACGTTCCCGCTGCGCTGGCCCTGGCTGGACCCGACGTCGTGCTTCGTATCGGCCCCATACCGACGTCGAAGCCGATGTGGCGTTGGCTCGAATCCTGTGACACCGACCAGATCCTGATCGAGTCCTCCCGACTCGACGATCCCCTGGGCTCGGCCGAGACGGTCCTGAAGGCAGATCCGGTCGCCGTCTTGCAGGCGAACCCGATGCCGCACAACACGGACCGGTCCTTTCTCGACACCTGGCTCGACCTCGATGCTGGGGCCGGTGCCGCCCTCGAGACGGCCCTGGCCACGCTGGGGTTCCCGAACGAACCTGAGATCGCACGGATCGTGGCCCGATCCGTCCCCCTCGACACGGTTCTGTTCGTCGCATCGTCACGTCCGATCCGCGACGTCGACACCTTCGCCCCATCACGCAGCCGCGTACGCGTCGTGGCGAACCGCGGGCTCAATGGGATCGACGGCACCATCTCGAGCGCCATGGGCATCGCCACGGCAGGCGTACCGACAACGGTCCTGGTCGGGGACGTTGCGGCCCTCCACGACGTCTCCTCCCTCAGCGAGGTCGCCAGGCTCGGCGTTGCCGTGCGGATCGTCGTCGTCAACAACGACGGTGGCGGCATCTTCTCGTTCCTCCCCCAGGCATCGAGCCCGCTGATCGACACCGACGTGTACGAGCGACACTGGGGAACACCCCACGGACTGCTGCTCGCTCCGATCGCCGAGGCGATGGGGGTCCCGTCGCTCATCGTCGAAACACGCGAGGAACTCGCTGCAGCCGTGGCATCACCGATCGAGAGCCCCGAGCTGATCGAGATCCGGACCGACAGGCACGCCAACCGCGATCATCACGACACCGTGCGACGTGCCGTGGCGGCGGCACTCCGCCTAGGTGGTGGCGAGGAGATCGAACAACGGCCGTAGCTTCAGCCGGGTCTCGGCGAGTTCGGCCTCCGGCTGGGAGTCGGCCACGATACCTGCACCTGCGAACAGGTGTGTCCTTCCGTCGTGGATCAGGCCGCAACGCAGTGCAATGCAGATGGCTCCCTCCCCCCGGCCGTTGATCCACCCGACGCCACCCGAGTACCAGCCACGATCGATCTGTTCGACCTCGTCGATGAAGCGCAAGGCAGCGTCGCGTTCGACACCCCCGACTGCCGGCGTCGGATGGACCATGGCGATCACGTCGAGGATCCCAACGTCGTCGCGCAAGGTTCCGTGGATCTCACTCGAGAGATGCTGCACGGTGGCCATCCTCTTGAGCGACGGCGTGGACGGCACCGTCATCTCGGTTGTGAGGGATCCGAGTCGCCGGGCCAGATCGTCGACGACGAGACGGTGCTCCTCCCTGTCCTTGTCTGAAGAGAGGAGTGCGTAGCCGATCGACTCGTCATCGAACTCACCTTCGCCCCTCCTGGCGGAACCGGCAAGCGGGTTCGAGATGAGGTTGCTTCCCCGAACGTCTGCGAGAAGCTCGGGGCTGGCTCCGATGAACACAGAGTCACCGGACTTCCACGCGAAGTTGTAGCACTGCGGGTAACGCTCGACCAGGGCACGGAACACCCGCAGGATGGCGACCGGCTCCGTCGAGTTGACGATCACCGATCGTGCGAGAACGACCTTGTCGAGATCCCCGGATCGGATCGCATCGACGGCCTTGGCAACGCTGCTCGCCCACTCGGTGACGTGGGGATGCGACTCGATGGAGTGGTCACCGGTATCGTCGAGCGCGATCCACTTCGGTGGCTGCATGGAGGCGAGCAGGTCGAGGGTCTCGTCGGCTCGTTCCCCATCGGGCACCGCAACGGTCAGCCTGGTGCCCCCTTCGATGCTCTCGAGGGTGATGCGGGGGATGAACACCTCAGCGGCCTCGTACCCCTCCCAGGTCGAAGTCGTCGGTCCTTGTGGAGAGAACGCGAACCCCACGAACGAAACGAGATCATGATGGCCCGCCCGGTCCCGTTCGTCGCGAAGCGCAGCGAACCGGTCGGGACCACTCGCCGTTGCCCTCCATGCCGTGCCGAGTCCGGCGATGCGCTCACCGGACGGTGTCGAGTACGCCACGGCCCGATCGACGAGGGCCGCCCCCGTCCTGGCGAAGTCGAAGGTATCGAAGGAAACATCGACCGTGGCGACACGGAACCCGCGTTGTGCGTCGAGTTGTCGCCGGATCTCATCGATCTGGAAGTGTGATACGAGCTGCATCCCGGCGATGGTACCGGCGTCACCGGGGAGACGGATCACCGAGGATGTGTTGAACGATCGACGCGATCACTTCGGGGCGCTCCATCGGAACGAAGTGCCCGACGTCGGGGACGACGATCAGTTCGGCATCGGCGAGCTGATCAACGAACGTCGTCAGATGCGGCTCCTGATGCGTGTCGGAGTGCTCTCCACTGACGACGGTCACCGGTATCGCGATCTGGCCGAGACGGCCCCACGTGTCATGGTTGAGGC
>JAJRYI010000288.1 GCA_024275815.1 Actinomycetes bacterium
GCGACGGTCTCGATCGAGTTCACCGGCATCCTCAACGACAAGCTGCACGGCTTCTACCGCTCCACCTACACCGCACCGGATGGGACGGCCAAGACCATCGCCACGACCCAGTTCGAGGCGACCGATGCCCGCCGGGCGTTCCCGTGCTGGGACGAACCGGACCTCAAAGCGACCTACGCCGTGCACCTCATCGTCGATCCAGACCTGATGGCCATCTCGAACGCCGCAGAGACCGGCCGTACGGAGACGGCGTCGGGCAAGGTTGCGGTGTCGTTCGCCGAGACGATGAAGATGTCGACGTACCTCGTTGCGTTCATCGTCGGTGACCTCGAGGCAACCGATCCGATCGACGTCGACGGCACACCACTGCGCATCATCGTGGCACCCGAGTCCATGCACATGACGCCGTTCGCCCTCGAGATGGGTGCACACGCCCTCTCCTACTTTGCGAGGTACTACGACATCGCGTACCCGGGGGACAAGCTCGACATGATCGCAATCCCCGACTTCGCTTGGGGAGCGATGGAGAACCTCGGGTGCATCACGTACCGTGAGACGGCACTCCTCCTGGACGAGTCGACGGCGACGAACGATGAGAAGACCCGCGTCGCCGACGTCATTGCACACGAGATCGCCCACATGTGGTTCGGTGACCTCGTCACCATGAAGTGGTGGAACGGGATCTGGCTCAACGAGGCGTTCGCCACCTTCGCCGAGATCAAGTGTGTCGATGCGTTCGAACCGGCGTGGGACCGGTGGCTCTCCTTTGCAGCATCGAGGTCCGAGAGCCAGCAGACCGACGCGCTCGCAGCGACGCGACCGATTGAGATCGAGGTCGCCTCCCCCGAGGAGGCCAACGCGATGTTCGACGTGCTCACCTATCAGAAGGGCTCATCCGTACTGCGGATGCTCGAGCAGTACCTCGGAGAAGAGGTGTTCCGTGCAGGTGTCACCCGCTACCTCAAGACGCATGCGTACGGCACCACCGAGACCGCAGACCTGTGGGACGCCCTCGAAGCCGAGTCCGGGGAGCCCGTCGGGGAGATCATGGACACGTGGATCTTCCAGGGCGGCTACCCGAGGATCTCGGTGACCCGATCCGGTGACGACGTCGTCTTGTCCCAGGAACAGTTCCGTCTCCTCGAACCGGGGGACGGGTCGTGGAAGGTGCCCGTGCTGTACCGCACTCCGGAAGGGGACGGCAAGGTGCTCGTCGGGGAGGAACCTGCCGTCGTCGAGGGCACAGAGTCGGTCGTCGTCAACGCCGGTGGCGAGGGCTTCTACCGGGTCGCGTACAGTGAGGAGCTGCGACCGGCGATCCTGGACGGCCTTGGGGACCTGCCTGCCATCGAACGGTTCGCCGTCGTCTCGGACGCAGTCGCCAACATGCTCAAGGGCGACCTCTCCGGCGCCGAGTACCTGTCACTTGCAGCGATGCTCGCCGATGAGAACGACAAGGACGTCTGGTCCGTTGCCCTTTCGGGCATCTCGGAGCTCGACAGGGTGATCTCATCGGAGGGGCGGCCGACACTTCAGGACTACGTGACCGGCCTCGTCTCAGGCAAGGCGGGGGACCTCGGGTGGCACCCCGTCGATGGAGAGTCGGACCGGACACGCTCGATGCGCAGCCTCCTGCTCAAGGCACTCGGCAACCTCGGCGACGATGCCGAGACGATCGATACGGCCCGTTCGATCTACGCCGCAGACGATGAGGCCGACGCCGAGATCGCCGACGCTGCACTGGCGATCGTTGCTTCCCACGGCGATGCCACGACGTTCGAAGAGCTCATCGCGAGGTCGGATGATGCCCCAACGCCCCAGTTGAAGGTCAAGTATCTCCGGGCAGCGACCCAGGTGGCAGACCCCGACTCGGCACGGAAGCTCTTTGCCATGGTGCTCGACGGTGAGGTGCGGTCACAGGACTCGTTCTGGGTGCTTGCCCTGCTGCTCGGCCACCGTCACAACGGTCCACTCATCTGGGAGCTCATCACGCAGAACTGGGAGGCGACGCTTGGCGCGATGCCACCCCAGAACGGCCGCAGGCTCCTCGACCTCATCCACTTCCGCTCCGAGTCCGACGTCGCGCCATCGATCGAGGAGTGGTTCACCGACCATACGATCGCCGGTGGCGAGACGTACACACGTCAGCAACTCGAGCTGCTCCGGGTCCGTGTCGGGTTGCGAGAGCGCGAGGCGAACACGCTTGCAGATGCCCTCGGCGACGTCTGAGAGGAGACGGCTGCCGCTGCAATGACCGCGCATCTAGCCTCTGGCTCACAATCGTTTTCCAGTATCGGCAGAGACGCTGATCCGACGTGAGGAGCACGCATGAGAGTTGTGATCGACGGGTCGGCACTCACCGTTGATGAGGTGATCGCAGTCGCCCTCGGTGAGGCTCAGGTCGCTGTCGGGGACGGCCTCGATGCACGGATGGAACCGGCGAGAGCCCTCGTGCAGCGTGTCCTGGACAACGACGAAACGGTGTACGGCATCACGACCGGGTTCGGCGCGCTCGCCAACACACGGGTCTCCGTCGACCAGGCCTCGGACCTCCAGTACGACCTGCTTCGTTCCCACGCCGCAGGTGTCGGGGACCTCCTCGAACCCGAGACCGTGCGCGCCATGCTCCTGTGCAGGGCCCGCACCCTCGCCCAGGGGTACTCGGGTGTACGCCCCGACGTCGTCCGCTACCTCGTGGCGATGCTCGACAACGACATCCTCCCTGCGGTCCCGTCCCAGGGATCCGTCGGAGCGTCCGGCGACCTGGCTCCCTTCGCCCATCTGGCGCTCCCCGTCATCGGGGAAGGCTTCGTGCTCTCCGACGACGGCCCGGTGCCGTCACTCCCGGTACTGCAAGCACACGGCCTCGTCCCGCTCGAACTTCAACCGAAGGAGGGCCTGAGCCTTCTCAACGGTACCGAGGGGATGCTTGCCCACGGCTGTCTCGCGGTCCATGCGGCACGGCTCCTCGTCGACGCCGACGATGCAGCGTGTGCCCTGTCGGTCGAGGCGCTCATGGGGTCCGAGCGTCCCTTCGAGAAGCGTATCCACGACCTTCGCCCACACCCCGGCCAGGCCCGTTCCGC
>JAJRYI010000289.1 GCA_024275815.1 Actinomycetes bacterium
GAGCCGTTCTCGGTGATCGTCATCGTCTCCGACTCCTCGACCGTTGCGGTACACCGCAGGTTGAGTGCCATCGCAAGCGTGTCGAAGCCGGGACCGATGTTGCCGGACGAGGCTGGGGCAGAAGCTGAACCGATCATCGACGCACCGGTTCGATGAAGATCCTCGTCGCGTCGGGGCACGCGGATCGAATCTTTGCTTCTATCTTCTCGACTGCCACGACCTCGTCGACTCCGGCATCGAAAGCCACGTCTGCCGTCACCAGGATCTCGTGCGGCGCCATCTGCATCGTGAGCAGGCGCTCGACGTGATGCACTTCATCGACACTGAGGATCGCGACGCGTATCGCGGTGCGATCCTCGCGGCTCGCCGACTCGCCGACGAGCAACGCACTCATCTCCCGTGCGATGATCAACGCGACACTGATCAGGATGACACCGATCACCATCGAGGCGAGGCCATCCCAAACGGCGGTGCCCGTGAACTCCGTGAGAAGGAGACCGATCGCTGCAACGAAGAGCCCAGCCACAGCAGCACTGTCTTCGAAGAGGACGATGATCAACGCCGAGTCCTTGGACTCCTTGATCATCTGCCACACGCCCTTGGTCCCCCGGATGCGGTTGAACTGCTTGAGCGCCGGAAGCCACGCCACGAAGATCTCGAACCCGCCGGCGATGGCAAGGACGACGAGGGAGAACACGAGTCCGTCTCCTTCGTGCACCTCCGGGTTCTGGATACGTTGCCACCCGTTGACGATGGAGATGACGGCACCGCCGACGAAGAGCACGACGGCCACCATGAAAGACCAGAAGTACATCGCCTTTCCCCGACCGAAGGGGTGGGTGACATCGGCCTTGTACCGTGAAACCGCGTCCCCGCGAAGAAGGAACAGTTGGTTCCCCGAGTCGGCCACCGAGTGGATCGCCTCCGCAAGCATCGCGGTGCTCCCCGATATCGCCGCAGCGACGAACTTCGTGATCGCTATCGCGACGTTCGCGGAGAGTGCAAGCAGAATGAGCTTCTTGGATTCGCCGGCCATGAGGGGGATTGTAAGGGACACAGAAGGTCGAGAAAGAAGTCGACGAAGAAGCCATCGGCCATCGGCGAAGCACCGCGCTGGTTCTCCGACAAGCGAGGCGCCAGCCGAGCGAACCGACAGCCGACAGCGAGGCGCCAGCCGAGCGTACCGACAGCGGCGAGCGAAGCCAGCCACGTCCTACCCTTCCCTCCATGGGAACAGCGATCGAGACAACGGGCCTCACGAAGTACTACGGCGGTTCCCCCGGGATCATCGACCTGAGCCTCAGCGTGCTCGATGGCGAGGTCTTCGGGTTCATCGGGCCGAACGGGGCGGGAAAGTCAACGACGATCCGGACACTTCTCAATTTCCTGTTCCCCACTGAAGGCACCGGAACGATCCTCGGCCTCGACATCATCAAGGACACGCTCGAGATCCGACGGAGGATCGGCTATCTGCCCGGCGATCTGTCGATGTACGACTCGATGACCGCACGCGAGTTCCTCATCTACTTCGCGAACCTCCGCAAATGCGACTGCACGGCATCGATGGCAACCCTTGCGGAGCGCTTCGAACTCGACCTCGACCGAAAGATCAAGGACTACTCGACGGGGAACCGTCAGAAGGTCGGGATCGTGAACGCGTTCATGCACCAACCAGAGCTGCTCATACTGGACGAACCCACCTCGGGACTCGACCCTCTGATGCAACAAGAGTTCCAGGAACTCATCAACGAAGTTCGCTCGGAGGGACGCACCGTTTTCCTGTCCTCTCACATTCTCCCTGAGGTCGACCGGGTCGCGGACCGCGTCGGTATCGTGCGTGAGAGTCGCCTCATCGCCGTCGACACGGTCGAAGCGTTCAAGGC
>JAJRYI010000290.1 GCA_024275815.1 Actinomycetes bacterium
GTTCGCGATTCGGACAGTTGAGTGACTTGGCAAGGAGGCGGGCTGAGGTAGTTTTCCCGGTTCCGCGGGGTCCCGCGAACAGGTACGCGTGGGCGACCTTGTCCTCGATGACCTCCCTGGCAAGTGTCGTCGTCACGTGGTCCTGACCGACGACCTCATCGAATCGTTGTGGCCGGTACTTGCGGTAGAGCGCCTGGTAGTGCATTGGGCAGAACAGTAGCGGGGGGCCAGAGCACAGACACCAGACGATAGATGAGGGATGACAGACGGCGGTTGTCTGGTGTCTGGTGTCTGGTGTCTGTAGTCTGCTCACATGTCAAGAATGCCAAAAGATATGCAACAGCTGATGGCCCAGGCCCAGGCGATGCAACAGCAGATGATGGCGGCCCAGGAGGCCCTTGCAGCCAAGACGTACGAAGGCACTGCGGGCGGCGGGGTCGTCACCGCTGTGGTGAAGGGATCGGGTGAGGTGGTCTCCGTCACGTTCGAGCCCTCAGTGCTCGATCCGGATGATCCTGAGATGGCCGGAGACCTCGTCGTCGCAGCCCTGAACCAGGCCTTCGGTGCAATGGCTGCGGATGCTGAGAGCTCGATGGGTGGTGTCACAGGAGGTGCCGGTCTCGGCGGTATGCTCGGCTGATGTTCGAGCCCCCGGTCCAGCGTCTCATCGACGAGTTTGCCCGCCTTCCCGGCATCGGTGCCAAGAGTGCGCAGCGCCTGGCGTTCCATCTCCTCAACGCTGAGGAAGCCGACGCTCGGCGGCTCGCAGACGCGATCATCGAGATGCGCGTGTCGGTGCACCTCTGTTCGAGGTGCTACAACGTCACTGATCGAGAGGAGTGTTCTATCTGCCTCGATCTGCGTCGGGACACGGCGGTCGTCTGTGTCGTCGAACGTGTCCAGGACATCCCGGTGATCGAGCGGACGCAGCGGTTCCGTGGCCGGTATCACGTCCTCGGCGGAGCTATCTCGCCGATCGCCGGCATCGGCCCCGAACAGTTGCGCATGAAGGAACTCCTCGTCCGTGTCGAGGTGGAGAACGTCGAAGAGGTGATCGCCGCGACGAACCCGACGCTCGAGGGCGACACGACCGCAATGTACGTCGCCCAACTCTTGAAACCGTTCGGTGTGAAGGTCTCTCGACTTGCATCGGGTCTCCCCGTCGGAGGAGACATCGACTACGCAGACGAGATCACACTCGGACGGGCACTGGCCGGCCGCACCGAGCTTTGATGCACATCTCGCTCATCGAGCCTTACTACGGCGGCTCGCACAGGGCCTGGGCAGACGGGTATGCGGCGTCGTCGACACACCGGGTGTCCCTCGTCACTCACCCGGCCCGATTCTGGAAGTGGCGCATGCACGGGGCGTTCCTGACCCTTGCCGATCAGCTTGCGATCGACGTCGAGCGAAACGGGCTACCCGACGTCATCCTCGCCTCGTCGATGATGGATGTCGCTGCCTTTGCCGGAGCGGTCCGAAGGATCGTTCCCGGGGTCCCCATCGCCGTGTACTTCCACGAGAGCCAGTTCACGTACCCGCTTTCGCCTGCGGACCGGGTCGACTTCACCTATCAGATGAAGAACTGGTCGAGCGCTGCCGTCGCCGACCTCGTCATCTTCAACTCCCGGTACCACCGCGATGTGTTCCACGATGAGGCCTTGGGTTTCCTGAACGCGTTCCCTGAGGACAAACACGTTCACAAGGTCGAAGACGTGATCGATGCTTCGATCGTCCTGCCGGTCGGTGTCGAACTGTCCGCGTTCGCGGTCGATCGGCCGGTCGTCGAAGATCCACCGCTCATCGTGTGGAACCAGCGGTGGGAACATGACAAGGGTCCGGCGGAACTGATGGAGATCGTCCAGGGGCTCATCGGCTCGAACGTTGACTTCATGATGGCGATGTGCGGTGAAGTGTTCGTGTCGGTGCCGCCGCAGTTCGCCGAGATCACCGACTTGCTCGGTGATCGGTTGATCCACGAGGGTTGGGCGACCCAGGTTCGGTACGCCGAACTGCTGCTCGGTGCTTCAGTCGTGCTGTCGACGGCTGAGCAGGAGTTCTTTGGCATCGGTGTGGTCGAAGCGATCGCAGCCGGGGCACACCCCGTCCTCCCCGACCGTCTCGTCTACCCCGAACGTATCGAGGCTCTCGGTGCCGACCCTGCTACGACGTTGTACGCGACCGTCGACAACGCCGTCGATCTCATCGTGCAGGCTCTCGACGCACCGGTAGACGACAGCCTCCGAGCCGCGACTGCCATGTACGACTGGTCCACCGTGGCCCCCCGGTACGACTCCGCCCTCGAGCGTCTTTCGGTAAACGGTGAACGGTCTAGGGCTTGATCTCACCCTCGACCCACTCGACGCGGTGGTCGGCCTCGATGAAGCGGATCGTTCCAGATTTCGACCGCATGATGACCGAGTGCGTCGAGGTGTGGACGCCGCCGAAGCGCACGCCGCGCAGCATCGAACCGGTCGTGACTCCTGTCGCAGCGAAGAACGTGTTGTCCGAATCGACGAGGTCGCGGGTGGAGAGGACCTGGTCGAGGTCGAGCCCGTTGTCTATCGCGTACTGCTTCTCAGCATCGTTTCGTGGCCACAGCTTGCACTGGATCTCGCCGTGGAGGGCTGCGATGGCACACGCCGTCGTCACCGCTTCAGGAGATCCCCCGATTCCGAGGAGGATGTCGATCCCCATGCCGGGGATCGCCGTCGTTATTCCGCCCTGGATGTCGCCGTCACCGATCAGAGAGATCCGGCACCCTGCTTCGCGAACCTGTCGGATGTAGTCGGCGTTTCGTGGCCGGTCCAAGATGACGACGGTGAGCTCACCGATGTCCTTCTCCTTTGCACGTGCAACGGCAGCGAGGTTGTGGGCGACGGGTGCGGTGATGTCGATGTGGCCGGCGGCTTCCTCACCGACGGCGATCTTGTCCATGTAGACGAGGCTCCCCGGTGCATACATCGAGCCTCGTTCGGCAACGGCGATCACCGCGAGCGCACCCCCGCGGCCTTCTGCAGTCAGACGTGTGCCGTCGACGGGGTCCACCGCGACGTCGACGAGTGGTGGCTCTCCGTTACCGACACGCTCTCCGTTGTAGAGCATGGGTGCCTCATCCTTCTCCCCCTCGCCGATCACGACGACTCCGTCGAGGTCGGTCCGTGAGAGCACCTGGCGCATTGCATCGACGGCGGCCTGGTCGACAGCGTGTTTGTCTCCGCGGCCCTGCTCGCGTGCTGCGGAGATCGCCGCAGCCTCGGTCACTCTGACCAGTTCGAGGGCGATGTTCTTCTCCGGGAGGTAGCTTGCTACGGGCATCTCAGATCAACCTCACGATCAGGGCGTCACCCTGTCCGCCACCACCACAAAGGGCTGCACCGCCAAGGGTGCCCCCCGATTCCCGTAGCGCGTTGATCAACGTGACGACGATGCGTGCACCGGTCGCTCCGAGTGGATGTCCGAGAGCGACGGCTCCTCCATTGACGTTGACCTTCGAGGCATCGATATCGAGCATGTGCGCCGACCACATTGCAACCGCTGCGAACGCCTCGTTGAACTCGACGAGGTCGAGCTCTCCCGCCTCGAGTGATGCCTTGGCGAGAGCGACCTCCAGTGCCTCTGCCGGGCGTTCATGGAGCGTTGCGTCCGGTCCTGCGACCTGACCGTACGAGAGGATCTCCGCGATGATCGGCATGCCTGCTGCTTCGGCTGCTGCACGGTCGGCGACGACGAGGGCTGCCGCTCCGTCCGATATCTGCGATGCGTTCCCCGCGGTGATCGATCCTTCGGGGTTGAATGCAGGTCGGAGCTTGCCGAGAGACTCCTGCGTCGTGCCGCGTCGCAGGCCACCGTCTTGGGTGACCTCGATGGGGTCCTTGCGTCGTTGAGGGACGTTCACCGGAACGATCTCCTTGGCGAACACGCCGGAGTCCGTGGCAGCGATCGCGCGCTCGTGGGATAGAGCGGACCAGGCATCCTGATCCTTCCGTGCGATCTGGAGCTCACCGTTCTTGAGGTCGGAGGATTCTCCCATCATGCAGGAGTCGAAAGCACAGAAGAGGCCATCATGCATCATCGAGTCGACGATGGTCGCATCACCCATTCGGTAGCCGGATCGGGCCTGGGGCTGAAGATAGGGAGCGTTGGTCATCGACTCCATGCCGCCGGCGACCACGAAGGTCGACTCACCGAGCTTGATGTGGTTGGCGGCCTCGGCGATGGCCGTCATCCCCGAGAGGCAAACCTTGTTGATGGTCACCGCCGGCACCGTCATCGGGATGCCACCCTTTACAGCGGCCTGGCGGGAGGTGATCTGGCCCTGGCCGGCCTGGAGCACATGTCCGAAGATGACCTCATCGACCTCGTGTGGCGCAAGTGTGGCTCTCTCGAGGGCACCGCGAACAGCGACACCGCCGAGGTCCATTGCGCTGAGTGGTGTGAACACGTCGTTGAATCGACCAATCGGCGTTCGAGCGATCGAGCAGATGACAGGGTTCATGTCGTCCTTTCCGGCGTCGCGATACACCGATGCTACAGGTGGTCGAGCAGGATGCCACGGTCCGCTGTGGCGGTCGTCACGGGTGGAGTGGTCTTCAGAGACCGGTGGGGTTCGCCGAGGCACATTCGGGTTGCTTGTCGTACTCCTCGGGGGGAACGGGTGCAAGGTGCTCCATGGGTCGGCTTGCCTGAACCCACTGGCTCTTGTGGATGGGGTGGGGCCGCACTGCGGACGCGGCGAGCTCGTCTGATTCGATACGGGCGATGACGGCGGCGATGGCCGCGGCTTCCAGTGGCCCTGCGCCACCCATGATCTCGATCCTGTCGGTCACTTCACACCTCGACGAGTTCGATGAGTGTACCCGCCAGATCCGCCGGATGGACGAAGGCGATCCGATGGCCGCCTCCTCCGATGCGTGGTGTTGAATCGATGAGCCGCGCACCTTCTTGCTGGAGGTGCGCCAGAGCCGCCTCGATGTCCGTGACAGCGAAAGCGATGTGGTGGAGCCCCTCACCGTTGCGGCTGAGAAACTTCCCGACGGGTGTGTCGGGTCCGAGCGGTTGAAGCAGCTGAATGTGTGATCCGCCCACAGCGATCATGGACTCGCGCACACCCTGCTCCTCGACGGTCTCGATCGAGATCGGTGCGATGCCGTACTTGTCGGCGAAGTCGGCGAGTGACGCGTCGAGATCCTCGACTGCAATGGCGACGTGGTGGATGTTGTAGGGCAACACGGTGATCATACGGTACCGTGTCAGGCGGGGACCTGCGGCACCGGCAGCTCGGCGGTCTCGTCTGCGACACTGCCCGCCATCTGGACGGTGAAGCAGAATCGCGACCCCATGGGGAAGCGTTCCTCATACCAGAGGTCTCCACCCATGGCCTGTGCCAGTTTCCTTGCTATCGGAAGCCCGAGGCCGACCCCTTGCTGAAGTCGCCCATCGCCGGTGGAGAGCTGCTCGAAGTGTTCGAAGATCCGTTCTCGATCCTCGGGGGCGATCCCGCGACCGTTGTCTGAGACCGAGACCTTGTAGAGGCCAGATCCGGCCATCTCACCCTCGATCAGCACCTGGTCCCCACCGTACTTCCTGGCGTTCTCGAGCAGGTTGCGAAGGATCTGTCGTATGCGGGTTCGGTCTGCGTACACCCCGACGTTCGTCGGAATCGATACGGAGTAGTCGGTGTCATCGAAGACGACCTCGGCAACGTTGTGAACTTCGATCATGAGATCGAGTTCTTCGGGAGCGAGCTTGAGATGGCCGGCTTCGAGGCGGGGGATCACGAGGATGTCCTCGACGAGGTTCGCCAGGTGCTCCGTCTCGCGGTGCATGATCGCGAGGAACTCATCGATCTCTTCGGGAGGAAGGTCTTTCCACGAGTCGGTCAGCATCTCGGTGAACCCGCTGATGCCGGTGAGTGGCGTGCGTAGCTCGTGGCTGACCATCGAGACGAACTCGTTCTTGAGTTCCACGGCCCTGCGTTCCACGGCAAGTGCTGCTTCCTGGCGGTCCTGTGCGGCGAGAATCACCTTCACCGTCTGGAAGAGCAGGGCAGCAACGACGCCGACGACCGCGATCACCGTCAACGTGTCGACCATCGCTGTGTCCCCCGAGTTGCTGATGAATCCGAGGCCCGGCGGCTCGATGGAGTCGAGGAGTTCGATCGTGACGAACCAGAAACCGGCGTACGCCATGACCACCAGGACCTGTCTGAAGGGCAGGAGAACCGCTGAGGTCACCAGCAAGGCGAGGAGAACGACAGCGTACACGGTCAGCTCCGGGCCACGGAGGTACATCGCTGCGCCGATGACAGTCGCGTCGATCAGGAGGCCGGGGAACGGGTTCGATCCATTACGCAATCGGTACACGGCGTCGACGGCGATCACCCCGGCGGGAATCAGGAGGAGGAGCAGCGTGCTCGATCCGTCCCACAGGGA
>JAJRYI010000291.1 GCA_024275815.1 Actinomycetes bacterium
AAGATCGACGAGTTCGGACCAGGACTGTGGATGATCAACACCGGCTGGACGAGCGGGCCCCACGGTGTTGGGTACCGGATCAGGATCCCCCACACGAGGGCGATGTTGAACGCTGCGCTCGCGGGTGAACTCGACGACGTCGAGTACGTCGAGGATCCGATCTTCGGCCTGTCGGTCCCGACCGAGATCCCCGGTGTTCCGACCGACCTGCTCATGCCGCGGGGAACGTGGGATGACCCTGAGGCCTACGACGCGCAGGCAACGAAGCTCGCCCGCATGTTCAAGGAGAACTTCGTCCAGTACTCCGAGGGTGTCGCCCAGTCCGTCGTCGACTCAGGCCCCCAGGCGTAGAAGAGAGAGAAGAGGCCGGACCACGGATTCCCGTGATCCGGCCTCTTCTTGCGTGTGATACTCGGGTCGTACGACCTGGGTTCCCACCCTCCTCGCTCAAGGACTCGCGTGTTCTCCTGTCCCCCCCTCAGGGGGGACGGCAGAGCGAGGTACGAGCGATGCAGGGGGGAGGGCGAGCCTGCGAGAACGACGTCGAAGGAATCCGCGCAATGAGTCTTTGCCGTACCGGGCTCGCGGGCTCGCGGTCCCCCTCGCTCGCAGACTCGCTTGTCCCCCCTGAAGGGGGGACGGAAGAACCGGAAGGCCGACGTCGCCGCCCTTCTCAGCTCACAGGATGAACAGGGTGAGTCCGGAGGTCGCTACGGCCGTGAGCGTGAGAGCAACGCCGTAGAGCAGCGCCCGGCTCGATGACGAGCTGCCGGGCCGATCGTCGAGGGCTTGGAGTCGATCGACGATCGCGGCACCGGCGAAGCCGTTGGCGCCCAAAGGTGAGGGCACACCGCTCAACGCCAGGAGTGCACGCTTGGTCGAATGCGGGTCGGTCGTCTGTGCGTCGGCCGCCTGCTCGATCGCGATCCTCGCGGAGTCGACGATCCGTGCCAGCAGTCCGATACGTCGGGCGAGAGGCGTGAACAGCCCGATGATCTGGAGATGAAGGTGGTGGCCCAGGTTCAGGTGAGCGATCTCGTGTTCCACAACCGACCGCAACTCGTCCCTTGTGAGGCAGTCGACCAGTCCCTGACTGACGACCACTTGCTGGTGCCGCCCGCCGAGGGCGTACGCGAGCGGCTCTTCAGTGTCGATCAGCACAACGTCGATGCGGCCGATCTGTCTGTGTGCAGCAAGGGATGGCTCGATGCGCAGCGCCCTCTCAGAGCGTCGTACGGCCATCCAGCCTGTGGTGAGCACGACGGTGAGCGCTGCTAGGAGCGTTGCCGATATGGCACTGATGAACGCATCCCAGGGCACGATGTGGTGTGTCACCACCAGGCCACCGTCGATGGCCAGGATGAGGGCGATCCCGCAAGCGATGAGCGCAGCTAGGAGCAGTCCGGTGCCCGCCAGAAGCGACGCCAGGTTGAACCTCGTGTGCTCGATGGGTCGCAGTCCCCGCCACAGGACGCGGGCGAGGATCGGCAACGTCACGAGTGCGATCGCGGCGACGATCACGAACTCCGAAAGCGACTCGCCGATCATGATTCGTCCAGGTACTCCTTCAGTCGGCGACGCTCAGAGGCAGAGAGGTGCTCCGTGAACCTTGCAAGGGCCACCGACCGATCGCCTGCGGCGTCGAGGATCTCTTCCATCTTCTCTGCTGCATGCTCGCTTCGGGTGGCAGCGGGGCGGTACGAGTACGCCCGTCCGGCCTTGTCACGTTCGAGCCTTCCCTTGTTCCACAAGCGCGTCAGGATCGTCATGACAGTGGTGTATCGGACGCTTCGCTCGGGCGGCAGGGCATCGCGCACCATGCCGGGGGTCATCGGCTCGTCACTGTTCCAGAGAACGTCCATGATCGCGTTTTCCAGGAACGGGTCTCGTGCCATGAAGCCTTCCTTCGATGATCCAATTCTACGACAATGCGTCGGACATCAACAACTCACAACGCAGGGAAACGGTCCAGTGGCGGGGAGTGACAGGATACTCGACTGCAAATCCACACTACTACGCTATGTAATAACATGTCCGGTCTGCTACTCCCCTTCTTCGCTTTCGTCGCAGGAGTCGTGTCGTTCAGCTCGCCGTGTAGCCTGCCGCTGATACCTGCGTACCTCTCCTACATGACCGCTCTGCCGGTCGATCACCTCGACGATCGTGCCTCACGGCGGGCCGTCCTGCGGGCCTCTCTGCTTTTCGTTGCAGGTTTCACGCTCGTGTTCACACTGCTTGGCGCTTCCTTCGCTCTCGTCGGGTCGGTACTCCTGCGAAACGTCGACATCATCACCCGGGTGGCGGGTGTGGGTATCATCGCCATGGGGTTCGCGATGCTCGGCCTACTGAAACTCCCCGGGTATCACCGCGAGTTTCGATTCGACATGTCCAAGGTCGCCCGCGGCCAGCGAGGTGCGTTCCCGCTCGGCATGGCCTTCGCTATCGGGTGGACTCCGTGCATCGGGCCGATCCTCGCCACGATTCTCGCCGTGGCAGGGGCGACGCAGACCGTTGCGTACGGTGCGTTCCTGCTCATGATCTACTCGCTCGGCCTCGGTATCCCCTTCATCTTCGTTGCGTTGGGGTTCCACCGTGCCAGGGGGTCACTCGAGTGGCTCAAGCGCCACGGTGTGCTGATCGAGCGGATCGGCGGTGTGATGCTCATAACGGTCGGGTTGATGTTCGCAACCGGTGTGTGGCGAGCCATCTTCGTGCCGCTCCAGTCCATGTTCGCCAAGCTCGGCTGGCCTCCGATCTGACCATCACCGGTCGCGCTTTGGCGATATCCTGAGCTATCAACTACGCTTTGTAGTACGACATTGTGTAGTAATACGCAGGAGGACTCATGCGGGTACCGAACCACCGGTCAGGTCGGGTTTCTACGACGGATGGCGGTGCTCCATGACCGGACTCATCGGGTACATCGGAGTCGTACTGGGCCTCGTCTCATCGTTCGCTCTGGTCATCGTTGGCTTCAACGGTCTGCGATACTCGGACCGCCTCCCGACATCGGCGCTCAGGCGTGCGGTCTACGGGCTGGCGGCCGGATCGGCCATCTCGTTCATCGCCCTGGAGGTCGCCCTCCTCAGTGATGACTTCTCGATCGCTTACATCGCCAATCGTTCGGCCACCGTTACACCGTTCCTCTTCAAGATCGCCTCTGCGTGGGGTGCGCTCGAAGGCAGCATCGTCCTGTGGGGTCTCGTGTTGGCCGGCTTCACCTTGTGGGTGTTCCTCAGCATCGCCCGGAGAGGTAAGCCGGACCCGCTCGGCGTCGGTGCACTTGCGGTCATGGGTGTCGTATCCGTGTTCTTCTTCGGGCTCATGGCAACCGTTGCCACCCCGTTCTCACCGTGCATCGACCCCGCCACCGTCGGCTGCCTCGAGACAGGCTCGATACCCTGGGCCGCAGGTGTTGCATCCCTCGAGGGATGGGGCCCGAACCCGCTCCTCCAGAACCACTTTCTCGTGGCGGTCCATCCTCCAACGCTGTACATCGGGTACGTGGGGCTGACGGTTCCCTTTGCGTTCGCCATCTCGGCCCTGATTCTCGGTACGACCGGTTCTGCGTGGCTACGCAGAACCAGGCACTGGACGCTGATCGCCTGGATGTTCCTCACCATCGGGATCGTCGTCGGCGGCATCTGGTCGTATGAAGTGCTCGGCTGGGGAGGCTTCTGGGCATGGGACCCGGTCGAGAACGCGTCGTTCATGCCGTGGCTCATCGCAACCGCCTTCCTGCACTCCTCCATCATCCAGGAGCGGCGAGGCATGTTGCAGTCGTGGAACTTCTCGCTCATCATCACCGCGTTCGCTCTGACGATTCTCGGAACGTTCCTCACGAGATCCGGTGTGATCAACTCGGTGCACTCCTTCGCCGAGAGCCCGGTCGGTCCACTGCTCCTGTGGTTCTTGATGTTCGTGCTCATCACATCGTTCGGACTGTTCGCTGCTCGATCCCCGCACATAGGCTCACCGAAGCGCCTCGACTCGCTCATGAGCAGGGAGGGCATCTTCCTCGGCAACAACCTGCTGCTATCGCTGTTCGCATTCGTCGTCCTTGCAGGAACGCTCTACCCGATGGTCGTCGAGGCGGTCACCGGCGATCGTGTCAGCGTCGGCCGACCGTTCTTCGATCGCCTCGCTCTTCCCATCGTGTTCGTGCTGCTGATAGCGATGGGAGTCGGGCCGATCACCCCGATGAGGGTGGCCGGTGCCAAGATCCTCTGGGAGCGTCTCCGCACACCGATCCGGATAGCGCTCGGTGTCACTGCTGCCACCGTGTTGCTCGGGTACCGGGGCGCATGGCTCCTCCTCACCGTACTCGTCGCGAGTTTCGTCATCGCAGCGATCCTCCGCCACCTCGTGGTGTTGGCTCGCAAGGCAGCTACCAAGCAGGACTCATCGACGGCTTCTGCCGCCCTGCGCCTGATGCGGAAGGATTCGAGGTACTGGGGAGGGCAGATCGCACACATCGGTGTCGCGCTCCTCGCCCTCGGGATCGGCTTTTCAGCCAACCTGACCGTCGACGACGTTCTGTCCCTCTCGCTTGGCGAGACGGCCTCGGTAGCCGGGTACGAGATCACCTACGTCGAACGGGTCGTTCGTCAGGAACCCGGGCGGGTCATCGATGGGGCGACGTTGCGGATCGAGAGGAACGGATCGGTGTCGACTCTCGAGCCTCGCATCATCAGCTTCCCGCAGCAGACCAACCCCATCGCGACACCGAGCGTCGCCATGGGGATCAGGGGAGACCTCTACACGACGCTGAACTCATTGGACGCGAACAGCGCGTCGATCCGCGTGCTGTGGTTCCCGTTCATCTGGCTGGTGTGGGTCGGGTCCCTCCTGACCGCATTTGCAGCGCTGTGGTCGCTCCTCGTGCCTAAACCCGCCCGGCGTGCGGTGTTGCCGCCGGACGTGAGCGTCGGGGTCGGGGCAGACCATGTCGAGTGAAACCCGGCGCATCGCGGGGATCATCTCGACGGTGATCTTTGCGGTGATCGTCGTCATCGGATTCACACTGGCCCCGACCACCGAAGCGGACAGGGTCGTCGCGATCGGCAATCGGATCATGTGCCCGGTGTGCCAGGGCGAGTCCATATCGACCTCGCCGTCGGAGACAGCGCGGGCGATGTTGGACGTCGTGGCAGACAAGGTTGCTGCAGGTGAAAGCGACGAGGAGATCATCACGTACTTCGTGGCGTCGTACGGCGAAGCGATTCTTCTCGATCCACCGTTCGCAGGTAAGACGCTGGTGGTGTGGCTCCTGCCGATACCCATCGTCATCCTGGGGGCGTGGATGGCGGTTTCGCGCCTTCACCGATCAGTGCCGATTCCAGACCCAACACGAGAACGAGAGCGGGCCGGGCCGATCACAGGAGGTGAGCGATGAGTACCGTCGATGAGTCGGTCACTGACGTTGACGAGCAACCGCGGACACCGTTGGATCCACATCAGCAACGATCGGCTCGCCTGATCCGCTGGTTCATCGGTGTGTTCTTCGTGGTGGTGATCGGGTTCGGGGCGATCTTTGCGAGTCGGTTTGGGATCGACCCGAGCCTGGTCCAATCGCCACTTCTCGGAAAGCCGGCTCCGACGTTCGAAGCTCCGTACCTGGAGAAGGAGGGCGTGCTCAAGAGCGAGACGCTCACCGGCCAGATCGTGGTCCTGAACTTCTGGGCATCATGGTGCGTTGCGTGCCGTGCGGAACACGACGACCTCGTTCGCGCGAGTCGGGCATACGAGGACAAAGGGGTCGTCTTCATCGGTGTCGACTTCCAGGACACACGAAAGGATGCGATCGCGTTCCTCGACGAGATGGTACGGGCCTACGACAACGTGGTGGACGATGGTTCCCGGGTCGCTATCGAGTACGGCGTGTACGGCATCCCAGAGACGTTCTTCATCGATGCCGACGGCATCGTTCAGGCGAAGATCGTCGGTGAGTCGAGCTTCTACCTGCTGAGTCAGACGCTCGACGCGATGCTCAGGGGCGAGACGCCTCAGTCGAGCCTCGACGGTTACGTCCAGTCACCTCCTGGATCCTGAGGTCGAAGGGCGGGCCAGCAACGCAGAGAGAGTCCGGGCTATCGGCCCGGACTCTCTCTGTCGTCTGAACTCTGATCTGTTGTCTGTGCTCTGTCGTCTGATATCTGCCTTCAGACTCGCTCTACCTCGCGCATGCGAACCACCCGCTGCCACGGCCTCGTGAGGTACATGACCGGGAACGTGATGAAGTGGACGAGTCTCGTGAACGGGAAGATCGCAACGAACACCCAGAACGCCAGGACGTGGATCTGGAGGATCAGCGAGAACGACGAGATGAGTTCCGGGCGGGGGCTGAGGGTCACGAGCGACCAGATGTAGGGCACGACGACACCGGGTGCCCACAGCGAGCCCCAGCGCAGTCCAATGGCCACGGCCAACCCACTGATCACCTGGATCAACAGCACGATGATGACGACGAAGTCCATCGGTGTCGTGACGACACGGATCTTGGCTGTCGTGAGACGCCGGTACAGCAGAACTCCGAGGCCGAAGAGGGTCCAGAGGCCGAGCGCAACTCCGGTGAACTCCACAGCGTAGAGCCGTATCGGTTCGCCTCCCCACCACGAAACGGTGCTCGGCAGGAAGAGCGTGAAGATGTGTCCGGTGAGGATCAGGACGATGCCCCAGTGGAAGGGGATCGAACCCCAGAACAGCTTCTTGCTCTCGAGGAGTTGTGAGGACAGGCTCGAGACGGTGAAGGGAGCCAGGCGCCACCGCAGCGCACTGACCGCGATCGCGATCGCGATCGCGACGTATGGGAACGCCACGAAGAGCATCACGGAGACGGTCTCGGACATGGGCTCACCTCATTCTTTCTTCAGCGACGATACGCGCCGCTGCAAGTACGTGGACGTACGGGTTCTTCGCGTCTGCATTCTTCAGGATCTTCTCCATCTTCGTGATGGCGGGGACGAGGACCGGCTGGAGGATGCCGACGGGCTCGTCGGTCGCCGCCAGGTATCGGAGGATCGGTTCGAGGTGGTCGGGGAGCTCACCTTCGGGGTCGACGCCGACGTTGCGCATCGCACCCTGGATCTCTGCCATGAACCCACCGCGCTCGTAGCTGTCCGCCCACGCCAGGTGCCCAACGTAGGGTGCGACCATCGGCGTGAGGTCGAACGTTGCTGTATAGAGCTCCTCGAGTTCCCCGAAGGTGAGCCCGTCGATCCCGCGTAGGAAGCGACGCATCTCACGTTCGGCCCCGTCGCGCTGGAGTGAGGCAACGGACGAGTGCAACGCGACCATCCCATCCTCGGTCGGGTACCGCAGCGCGAGAGCGACGACGCCGGGCGCTTCGAGAGTTGCGACGGTCACCATCCTCGCTTCGGCTCCTGGATGTACCCCACGCCGACCGTTCCCTTGTAGGAGAGCGGGTCGTCGAGTTCCTCGATCGACATCTCACGGTGGTACGGCGGCAGAACGAATCGCTCGTCGAACTTCGGCACCGTCGTGAGCTTGTAGATCGCTTCAGCCTGAGCCTGGTCGAGGCCGGCAGAGGCGAGCAGCTTGCGTGTCGCGTCGTCGACCGAGCCTTCGCTGAGGCTCTCTCTGCGCTTGAAGATACGCACGGCGTACATCTTGCGCAGGATCTGGCGGATGATCTCCTCGTTCTGCACGGAGAAGAGGTTCGCCAGGTACTGGACGGGAAGCCGGGCTAGATCGAGGTTGTCGAACATCTCGAAGTCCTCGGGCTCATCGGAGATGTTGAGTCGCACCAGTTCGTTCTCGATCGTCGAGATGACGGGGGACAGTGGCGGGACGTAGAACATCATTGCCATCGTCCTGAACTCGGGATGGAGCGGTAGGGCGATGCCCCACACCTTGACGAACTGGTAGATGGGGGAGCGACGTGCCGCATCGAGCCAGTCGTCTGCGATGCCGGACTCGTGTGCAGCTTCGATGACCATTGGATCGTTCGGGTCCAGGATCATGTCGAGCTGGGCTGCGACGAGCTGATCGTCGGGTACGGCCGCTGCGGACTCGATCTTGTCGGCGTCGTACAACAGGACACCCATGTAGCGGATACGCCCGACGCACGAGTGCGCACACGCAGGGGCCTGGCCGGTCTCCATCCTCGGGAAGCACAGGATGCACTTCTCGGACTTGCCGGATGACCAGTTGTAGTAGACCTTCTTGTACGGGCACGCCGAGACGCACATGCGCCACGCCCTGCACTTGTCTTCGTTGACGAGGACGATGCCGTCCTCCCCACGCTTGTAGATCGCTCCCGAGGGGCATGCGCCCACACATGCCGGGTTGAGGCAGTGGTTGCAGATCCGTGGCAGGTAGTTGAACACGACCTGCTCGATCTCCTGCATCTGTGCCCTGACACCCGGGTCGAGATCGGCGAGGCTCACATCGTTGCGAGCGTAGATGTCCGAACCACCGAGGTCGTCGTCCCAGTTCGGTCCGCTCTTGATCTCGGTCGGTTGACCGGTGATCAGCGAGATCGGGATCGCCGTTGGCTGATCGTCCCCTGCAGGAGCATCGAAGAGGTCCGAGTACTTGTGCGTGTACGGGTCGTAGTAGTCCTCGAGCTGGGGGAGCACCGGGTTGAAGAACAGGTTCGCGAGCGCCCCGCCCTTGGACTGGAGCCGCAGGTCGATCTTGCCGTTGTCGTCGGACTTCCATCCACCCTTGTAGTGGTCCTGATCTTCCCAGCCTGTGGGGTATCCGGTTCCCGGGCGTGTCTCGACGTTGTTCCACCACATGTACTCGGCGCCGGGACGGTCGGTCCACAGGTTCTTGCAGGCAACGCTGCACGTGTGGCACCCGATGCACTTGTCCAGGTGGAACATCATGCTCATCTGTGCGCGAACTCTCATTCTGCTCCTCC
>JAJRYI010000292.1 GCA_024275815.1 Actinomycetes bacterium
GACATCCGGGATGCCGGACACGGAGAGATCCCGTACCGGAGCCGATGGTCGGTCACCGTGCCGGGGTGTGTCGACGGGTGGGAAGCCCTCATCGAGCGATTCGGCTCGCTCCCTCTGGGAACCGTCCTGGCCCCAGCAATCGAGATCGCAAGAGAAGGTTTCGCCGTCTCCATCGAGCTCGCCGACTCCCTCGAACGTCTCACCGACCTCATCGGTGGACAGGCTTCAAGCCCTCCGCTGTACCCATCGGGTGCACCTGCTCCCTTCGGTTCGACGATCACACGGCCCGCCCTGGCAGACACGCTCGAGGCGATCGCATCCTCCGGTCGGGAAGCGTTCTACCTCGGAGCTCCGGGCAGCGGGATCATCGAAGCCACGGGAGGAGCGCTCACACCCGATGACCTCTCGGTGTGCCAGGCCGAGTGGGTCGATCCCGTATCGCTGGAAGTCTTCGGCCGCACGGCGTGGACGATCGGCCCGAACTCCCAGGGGTACCTCACCCTCGCCACGGCGTGGATCTTCGAGTACCTCGATGCTCCCAAAGACCCCGACGACCCGC
Organism: Actinomycetes bacterium; assembly: GCA_024275815.1. GTDB lineage: Bacteria > Actinomycetota > Acidimicrobiia > Spongiisociales > UBA5794 > JAMBLL01. The sequence continues at coordinate 560 of JAJRYI010000292.1, forward strand.
TCTTCCATCACCTCATGATCGAGGCGTACCGATCGGTTGCGTGGGAACGGTCCATGTACGTCACGGATCCGGCGACGGCTCCCCTCGGTGCCGATGAGCTCCTCGACACCGAACGGCTCGCAGCGCGGGCGGCGTCGATCAGTCGCTCGCATGCGGGAAGGTGGCCCATGCCCGAACCTGCTCCGGGGGGAACCGCCTACATGACGGTGAGAGACGGAACGGGGATGGGTGTGTCGTTGATCCAGTCCAACTACGCAGGGATCGGTTCAGGACTGTCCGCAGGCGGCACCGGCGTGTTCCTCCACAACCGCGGAGCCGGCTTCAACCTCATCCAGGGACACCCCAACGAGTACCACGCCGGGCGTCGCCCGATGCACACCCTGTCCCCGACCCTGTGGACCGACGGCGACTCTCTCGACTTGCTGCTCGGCACACGGGGAGGCGACCAGCAACCCCAGTACCTCGCCCAGTTCGCGGCGCACCACTACCACGCAGGAACAGACACCGACGGTACACAGATCGCACCACGATGGAGCATGGACCAGCCTCTCCCGGGAACCGACAGCTCGGTCGTGATCGAACCGCGATTCAGTACCGACACGGTCGACTCCCTCCGGGCGTTCGGCCACAACGTCACCAAGGGGAGCGCCTGGGAGCCGGGGTGGGGACCGATCTCTGCGATCGATGTCGGGGACGAGATGAAGGGCTCTGCAGACCCGAGGATCACGACGTCGACAGCCCTCAGCCTCTGAACGTCAACTGTCGGTGAAGAAGCCGGGAATCGGCGGTGCAGTGTCGATTCGCCTCTTGCGCCGGTACTTCGAGATGAGGCCGAGGGCGATGGCGACGATGGCGACCCCAACGATGCCGATGGCGACCCCGACACCGAGGACCCAATCGGTCGTCGGCGTGTCTCTACCCGTGAGATCGGCACGCAACGACGTCCGCCACTCCCCTTCGATTCTCGACCACACCGCGGCATCCGTTTCAGCCAGCACGTCCGTCCCGTACGTTGCCACAGCGAAATCGACGAAGTCGCCGATCGCGCGGAAGTTCGTCTCAGGGTTCCAATCCTGAACCGGATCCTGGAACGACGCCCCCCAGTCGACGACCGACTCGGTGTCGAAGAAGTTCTCGACCATCACGTCCCTGTGATAGTACTCCAGACGATCCAGGATCCTGGCGCGGTACCAGTGAGCGATCACACCGGCGATCGGCTCGGGGAACGGCTCATCACCGTTGTTCTGCCACAACGCTTGATGTGCGAGAGCGAACGCAGCTGCCGGGCCGACGAAACCGGGACGCTGCGTGTTGAGTAACACGAAGCGTCCCTCGAGATCCTGGTGCGCGTGGAACTGCTGACTGCCGGACACGTACTCGTCGCCGATGAACCGCAGATCGTGGTCGACGAGGCACACATCGGCTTCGAACGTCCCGATGTCGTCTGTGATCCAACCCGACACCAGAGAGATCTCTCGTGCGAAACGCTCCGCCATCGCGGATGGGACACCGGCAACGTACACGGCAACGTCGCCTGTGGACACCTGTGTCCACGAGACGGCTGGGAACCGATCCGCGCACCCTCGTGACGCTGCGCCGACCGGCGACGCCACCGCGACGAGCGCAACGGCCAGTGCTCCGACAACGGCGAGTCGGCTCCAGATCGTCTTCATGACGGAACGGTACCGGCCACTGTCGTACACAGACACCACCGAACGATGGCACAGTTTTCCAGCATCCGGGTTGCTGTATCGGGTCGCAACCTATACCCTGACGCACGCGGAGACGCCGCGGCCAGCGCTGACTGCCGGGTTGTCGAATCTTCGGGCGTTCGTTTTGCCCCGGGACCGCAGAGAGTAAGAACCAGCGAGTTCCACGGAGTTACGTGAGACCTCGAGCACCCCTCGCATATGCCGGACTCCTCGTCGTCGCCTTCCTGGCGGTGATCGGGTTTGCCGCGTTCTCCCCCTCGACCGACACTTCAGCGGAGGAGCTCGTCGCAGAGCTCACCGAGACAACGGTGCCGCCAAGTGGGGTGATGTCGGCGCGCGTCGCTTCGGCCGTCCTTGCTCTGCGGGTCTCGGACGCCGACAGTCGCACGGCCACGACACAGACCGCTCCGTCGACGACCTCGACGATGCAAGACGCGGCGGACGAGACGTCGACGACCGCAACCGGCGAGTCGTTCGTCGTCGAGGAGTCCAGCACACAGGCACCAACAACCACCGCGGCGCCGACGACTTCACGAAGCGATACCACTCCCCCGGTGATCAAGGTCACCTCCCCCGATGATGGGGACACCGTCACGAAGCGAACCGTCACCTTCAAGGGCACCGTCGAGAAGGGGGCCACCGTCTCGTCGGGGCCGTACGCAGCAGACGTCAACGACGACGGTACCTGGTCGATCAGGCTCGTCGTCGCCGATGGAGCGAACGGCGCAACGTTCACCGCCACCGACAAGGCGGGGAACTCGGCCAGCGTCCGCATCATCGTGTACTACGAGGAGAAGAAGGCCGCACCACCACCGCCTGCCACCACGACGACGGCAGCGCACGACGACCACGCGACGACGACAACGAAGGCACCGAGCCAGACGACCACGACCGCCGGCACCACGAAGCCGAAGTGGTCACCACAATGGCCCGCCGATGCAGGCGGGATCCGCAGCGTCGAACAGTGGCGTTCGACAGTCGAGAAGTACTGGCCTGCCAACCGGGTCGACTGTGCCCTCGGCATCATCCAGCGTGAGTCGAGAGGCGACCCCCGTGCCTACAACTCGTCGAGTGACGCCCTCGGACTCATGCAACACCTCGGCAAGTACTGGCACGCCAGGGCCCGCGGCGCAGGGTTCGTCGACGGAGACGGCCTCGTGGCAACGCCCTACAACGGTGCAGCCAACATCGCCGCCGGTGCGTACCTCGCCAAC
>JAJRYI010000018.1 GCA_024275815.1 Actinomycetes bacterium
GTCTTGGAACGTCGAGCTGACCGGTAGGGCGGATACGCCATCGTGGGCGAGGAGGGACTTGAACCCTCACGAGTGTTACCTCACAGGAACCTGAATCCTGCGCGTCTGCCAATTCCGCCACTCGCCCGGAACCCGGAAGGCTACCTGAGAGCCAAGGCAACAGGCAACAGGCAGATGACAGACCACAGACCACAGACAGACCAGGGCCGAGGCAAGGTCGGGCAAGCACTCAACACCATTCTGGCGCCGCAAACCGGTTCTGTTCGTACAATCACCTTCATGAACCTCGCCCAAGGCCTCGAACGACGGCTGGAGAACCTCGCCGACGGCGCGAGCGCTTCACTGTTTCGCGGCCGTATGCACCCGGTTGCGATCGCCACACGCCTCGTCCGCCAACTCGAGTTCATCGCAACAGACACACCGGCTGGCCCTCAGGTACCGAACGATCTCATCGTGAACATGAACCCTGCCGACATCGATCCGGCCGTCGACAGGTCTCAACTCACACGAGAGCTCGAGAACGCCGTCACAGAGACATCCCTCGAGAAAGGGTGGCGGCTCCTCGGGACGGTGGCCATCCACCTGCGTACCGACGGAGAAACACCCCGGGGCATCGTTGAATGCCACGGGGAAGTCAAGCACTCTGCACTCCCGCCGTGGTGCCAGCTCATCGCAGATGACGGATCTGCGGTTCTGGAGATCTCCCTGAATCGGACGATCATCGGCCGAGCCCTCGACTGTGACCTCCGAATCTCGAACCAGGAGGTGTCGCGCCATCACTGCCTGATCTACCGGGAAGGTGACCGAACGTTCCTCCAGGATCGCGATTCCTCCAACGGAACCTTCATCAACGGACTGCGACTCACAACCCGGCCCGAACCCGTCATCGTCGGAGACAACGTGATGCTCGGCAACCTCTCGTTCACCTTCCGGATGGTGAACTGAATGCCAGCACTGTTCCTGAGCATCATCAAGGTTCTCTTCCTCGCCCTGCTGTTCCTGTTCCTCTGGCAGGTCGCCCGATCCATTCGCAGCCACATCGGTGCCAACCCGGGGACACGAGTCAGTGGGTACCCGGCAGAGCTCGTCGTCCTCACCGGCAACGCAGACAAGGACCGCGTCAGGTTGCGGCCCCAGGGCCACGTGATCGGGAGGTCCTCCGATGCCGACATTCACATCGACGACCCGTACTCTTCGGAGTTCCATGCCAGAGTCGGACTCCAAGATGATGGAGTCGTGGTCCACGATCTCGGCAGCACGAACGGAACGTATGTGAACGGGCGACGGGTCACCTCCCCGACAACAGTCTCGAAAGGCGATACCGTGCAGATCGGCAAGACGATCCTCGAGGTACGATGAACTACGTTTGGGGTACCGGTACCGATACCGGCAAGGTGCGAACAGGCAACGAGGATTTCCTCTATCCAACCACGTCGGGCAGATCCTCTGGCCCCGCCGTGCTCATGGTCGCCGACGGTATGGGTGGAGCCGTGGCAGGGGAGGTCGCATCGAGGCTCGCCGTTGAAGCAGCCTCCGAGCCCGAAGCCGGCAACTCGATAGAGCCATCGGAACGTGTCCTGGCCGGGAACGAAGCCGTCTTCGAAGCCTCCATGCAGGACCCGAGCCTGAGCGGTATGGGAACGACCATGACCCTTGTCGAGCTTCATCCCGACGGCACGGCGAACTTCGCCCACGTTGGAGACTCGCGGGCGTACCTCCTGCGAGATGACACGCTCGAGCTGTTGACCACGGACCACACGCTCGTCAACAGCCTGATCGCGCTCGGCAAGATCACAGAGGAAGAGGCGGAGCACCACCCTCACCGTCACCTCCTGACCCGTGTGCTCGGTCTCGGCCCGGTCGAAGTCGACGCCTTCTCCCTCCAGCTCCGAGAAGGTGACCGGATACTGCTGTGCTCCGACGGCTTGACCACGATGGTGACCGACTTCACGATCGAGCAGATCCTCAAGGCGGGCGAAGGGGTCGAACCGACATCGTGGGCCCTGATCGAGCAGGCGAACATGGCCGGAGGCGTCGACAACACGACCGTCGTGGTGATCGACGTCATCGCATGACGCGTCGGGCCGAAGCGGGCCTCATCATTGCAGCCTCTATCTTGGCCGCGCTCGGCGTCGCCATCGTCGAGTTCACCCGAGGAAACTGGCTCGACGCACAGGTGGCAGTCACACTCCTCACCTTCCTCGCCTCCTTCGGTGGAGTCCATCTCGCCGTTCGCCGGTGGGCCCCGGGGGCATCGAGCCTGCTGGTGCCGACCGCTGCGTTCCTGTCGGCTGTTGGATTCACCGAGATCTACCGACTCAACGGCGACCTCGCTGCGATCCAGCGATGGTCACTGCTCATCGCAGCAGCA
>JAJRYI010000293.1 GCA_024275815.1 Actinomycetes bacterium
GTGGTCCACCTCTACGAGCGGGAGTGCTCGATCCAGCGGCGGTTCCAGAAAGTGATCGAAGAGGCCCCCGCACCGGGCCTCGACGACGATGTGCGGACCCGGCTGTGGGATGCAGCCGTTGCCGCTGCGAAGGCGGTCCGGTACGAAGGCGCGGGGACCGTCGAGTTCATCGTGGCGCCCGACGGAACCTTCTCGTTCCTCGAGATGAACACCCGGCTCCAGGTCGAGCACGCCGTCACAGAGATGACCACCGGTCTCGACCTCGTCCGCATGCAGATCGAGATCGCAAGCGGCCGTCCGATCGGGTCTCAGGCCGACCTGCCCCGACCCGGGGGACACGCCATCGAGGCGCGTCTCTACGCCGAGGTCCCCCGGGATGGCTTCGCACCGGCGACGGGTTCGCTCCATCGATTCAGCGTTCCCGGCGGTGTGCGTATCGACGCAGGAGTCGGGTCGGGTTCGATCATCACCCACCACTACGACCCGATGCTGGCCAAGGTCGTCGCACACGCCCCAACGAGGGAGGAGGCTGCCCGCACCCTGTCCCGGGCGTTGTCGAACGCCTTCATCCACGGCGTAGAGACCAACAGGGAGCTCCTCGTGTCGATCCTCGACGACGACGACTTCCTGACAGGCCCACTCGACACGGGGTACCTCGAGCGAGAGATCGATCGGCTGATCGCAGCTTCGCTTCCTGCACCCGGGGACATCCGTCTCGATGCGGGGATCGCCGCCCTTGCAGGCCAAGCAGAGAATCGGCTACAGGTGCAGGTTCTCGCATCGATCCCATCGGGCTGGAGGAACGTCCCGTCACAGCCCCAGACGGTGGCCTTGATCCACGACGATGAGACGATCGAGGTCAGCTACTCCATGGATGGGGAACCGTCGGTGGCCGTCGATGGGGAGCCGCTTGCCATCACCGAGGTGTACCGGATCACCCCCGACGTCGTCGATCTCGTCATCGATGGGGTACGCGTGAGGTTCGACGTCGAGAGCGTCGGTGCAGACGTGTACGTCGACAGCGTGCGTGGCTCATCGCACTTCGTGCGCAAGGAGCGTTTTGCAACGAGTCACGACCGCGCCGAACCCGGAGCGATGGTCGCACGTACACCAGGCAACGTGGTCGCGGTCCCCGTCGAACTCGACGACGTCGTCGAGAGCGGGGACACCATCATGATCATCGAAGCGATGAAGATGGAACAGTCGATCCGCGCTCCGTTGGGCGGCCGAGTCGTCGCCATCCACTACGCGGTGGGTCAGCAGGTCGAGGCCGGATCGGTTCTCGCGGAGATCGAAGGAAAGGACTCCTCAGATGGCTAGACCGATACGGATCGCCAACGCATCGGGGTTCTACGGGGATCGCTTCTCCGCGATGAGAGAACAGGTTCTCGGCGGTGATATCGACGTCGTGACCGGCGACTACCTCGCTGAGCTGACCATGTTCATCCTCTGGAAGACGGCCAAGCGCGGGTCGACTCCCGGCTACGCGGTCTCGTTTCTCCGTCAGATGGAACAGGTCCTCGGGGAGTGTGTAGATCGCGGGATCAAGGTCGTGACGAACGCCGGTGGTCTCGATCCCGGGAGTCTCGCAACCGACCTGAGGGTGCTTGCAGATGAGCTCAAGATCGATGTCTCGGTCGCACACATCGAGGGCGATGATCTGGTGCCCAGAGTGAGCGAACTCGTTGAATCGGGACATCGAATGAGGAACATCGACACCGGCATGGATCTCGCGGACCTCGATCGGAATCCGATCACAGCCAACGTGTACCTCGGAGGCTGGGGGATAGCTGAAGCCCTCGCGTACGGTGCCGACGTCGTGATCTGTCCCAGGGTCACGGATGCGTCGCTCGTCGTCGGTCCAGCAGCGTGGCACCACGGATGGCAGCGAGACGACTGGGACCGGCTCGCAGGCGCCGTCGTGGCCGGTCACGTCCTCGAGTGTGGAGCACAGGCAACGGGGGGGAACTTCGCGTTCTTCCGGGAGATCGAGGACCTGACACATCCGGGGTTCCCGATCGCCGAGATCGCCGTTGATGGCTCGAGCGTGATCACGAAGCACGATGGGACCTCGGGAGCGGTCACCGTCGACACGGTCACCGCACAGATTCTCTACGAGATCGATGAGCCTGCGTATCGCAACCCCGACGTCGTCGCGCACTTCGACACCATCTCGCTGGACCAGGTCGCCGACGACCGTGTGGCGATCACGGGCGTTCGTGGTTCTCCCGCACCTCACGAGCTCAAGGTTGCCATCAACTACGTCGGGGGCTACCGCAACTCCGTGACCCTCGGCCTCGTTGGCCTCGACATCGAAGAGAAGGCGAGGCTCGTGGAAGACACCCTCATGGTTAGCCTCAGAGAGGAGCGCCGACCCCAGGTGATCGAGTACAGGCTTGGCGACGGTGGAACCCCGGATGCCGACACGAACGAGGGTGCTGCCTCGATGCTCACGATCACGGCTATGGATGACGATCCGATCAAGGTGGGGAGACGATTCGCCAACGCCATCATCGAACTCGCGCTCGGGAGCTATCCGGGGTTCTTCGCCACGACGCCACCGTCGAAGGAGTCGGAGTTCGGGGTGTACTGGCCTGCCATGATCGCCCGCAGCGCCGTCACCCAGGAGGTCGTGTTCGGCAGTGGCAAGCGGATCGTCGTCGCGGATCCACCGACGGGGGAAGTCCCATCGGATCTCGTCACATCCCGTGCAGCCCGGGTAGCAGCGACGGGCCCGACGGCGTCCGTTCCTCTCGGGACGCTCGTGGGGGCACGATCCGGGGACAAGGGTGGCAACGCCAACGTCGGTGTGTGGGCTCGATCCGACGATGCGTATCGATGGCTTGTGAGCATGCGCACGACCGATGAGCTGAAGGGACTCCTGCCCGAGATCGCCGACCTCGATGTCGATCGGTACGAACTCCCGAACGTCCGTGGCATCAACTTCGTCGTTCACGGCCTCTTGGGGAGAGGTGTCGCGTCCTCGACCCGTTTCGATCCTCAGGCCAAGAGCCTCGGCGAGTGGCTCCGCTCCCGGTTCGTGGACGTTCCCGTGCAGTTGCTGCCGATGGCCGACGGCCGATAGCCGACGGCGGCGAGCTCTTGCTCGCCCGCTTCGAGCGTCAGCTCGCCCTGTTGTAGTCGTCTTCGAGCCTCACGACGTCGTCGAGGTGCGGTGTCGAGACCTCGA
>JAJRYI010000294.1 GCA_024275815.1 Actinomycetes bacterium
TATCGGGTGCCAGCGTGTCGGATCGTCGCGGCGAGACGACCCGATTCGGCAGGGCGTACGACGCTGGGACCGAGATCAACACACAGTCCTTCGCCGATCTCGTCCCACCGTGTTCGAACGCGACGTCGGGTACCGGAACATCGAACCCGGATCTCGCCGAGAACGGCACGGTGCAGCGCCACCGTGGCATCACCGACACGGGCGACCTGGCCCCTGCCACCCACGGCTGGCACGACCCCGTCATCAAGGTGACCATCGAGCGTGTAGCGACGTACGAGATCACGATCACCAATGTGACCTCGGGCCAGCCGATCACTCCTGGCGTGTTCGCCGCACACAACGGTCGCCATGACCTCTTCGGGCAGGGCCACGCCGCCTCCAACGGCCTTCAGCAACTCGCAGAGAACGGCGGCGTAGGGGTGCTCGCTGCCGAGGTTGCAGCGAACGGTCACATCGCGGCCTCCACGGTCATCGGATCTGCTCCCCTCGCTCCCGGTACGTCTGCATCGGCCACCATCGAAGTGATAGGGAGAGCCAACAGGTTCTCCCTCGCAGCGATGCTCGTGTGCACGAACGACGGGTTCGGCGGCATCGATGGGAAGAAACTCCCCACGCGGATCGGCGACGAACGCCGGTACAGCGCCAGGGCTTACGACGCTGGAACGGAGATCAACACGGAGCTGTTCGGCGATCTCGTACCTCCGTGTGACGGTGATCCGAGCACCGGCACAGGAACATCGAACCCGGGTCTCGCCGAGAACGGCACGGTGCAGCGCCACCGCGGGATCCAGGGTGTCGGAGACCTGACCTCCGTCCACGCGTGGTCGGGACCCGTCCTCGAGATCACCATCGAGCGCATCGGATAGCGACCGACTTCGAAGTGAGAGCGGCCTCATCTCAGGGTGGGGCCGCTCTTTGCGTGTGTGTTGCGGGCTGACAGATACCGGTGGGTCCTCGACACACTTCATGATTCCCTAGTACGCTGCTGAGGATTACGCTGGAGCCAAGGGAAGGGGCTGAAGCGCGATGGCCTCAAAGTGGATCTACGGGTTTCACGAACTCGACGCCGTGATCGAGCGCTGCGACGGTGACTGGGATGAGGTACGTGGCCTCCTCGGAGGAAAAGGGGCCAACCTCGCGGATATGACACGCCTCGGCGTCCCCGTCCCGCCCGGCTTCACGATCACATCCCTCGCGTGCAACGCCTACCTCGATGCCGGTGGTCGGATACCCGACGGCCTCGACGGCGAGATCTCCACGGCACTGCGCGACGTCGAAGAGAGAGTCGGCCGTATCTTCGGCTCCCCCACAGACCCCCTCCTCGTGTCTTGTCGCAGTGGAGCGAAGTTCTCGATGCCGGGGATGATGGACACGATCCTCAACATCGGCCTGAACGACGAGACGGTGGAAGGCCTCGCGACGCTCTCTGGAGATCGACGATTCGCCCTCGACTCATACCGCCGACTGGTCCAGATGTTCGCGGCAGTCGTGATGGACGTTCCCGGGAA
>JAJRYI010000003.1 GCA_024275815.1 Actinomycetes bacterium
CCTCGTGGATCCGGGCTGAAGGGGGGACGGAGGCACAGGCTGTCTAGTGGCCGCGGCGGGTACCGCCGTACTTCATGCGGGTATCGGCCATCGAAGCCGGTCTCGATTCGTCGTCGTTGATGGCTGCTGCAACCAGTTCCCCGATGAAGAAGGTGTGGCTCCCACAGTCGACGGCGTTGCGAACCTCGCACTCCATCCAGGCGATCGCATCCTCGAAGATGGGGGCACCGGTGACGCCCTCGGTGATCGGCCATCCGTTGAGCGCCATCCCCTCCTTGGTCGCCGGCTTCGAGAACTTCACGAACGGTCTCGTGTTGGTGGCGTCCCAGAGGTTCACGGTGAACGAACCGCCTCCGATGATCAAACGGTGTGTCAGCGCTTCCTTGTCGACGCCGACACCGATCAACACCGGCTCCTGAGCAACCTGGGTGATCCAGGAGGTCGTCATAGCGTTCCACTCGTCACCCGAGCGCGACCCCACGAGCGCGAGGGCGTTCGGGATCTTCCAGGTGACCCTGTTGATGAGTTCATCCTTCACGACGGCGTCCTTTCGGGGTGAGAACGATTGATGACTGCTGTCGGTCGCTGCGCGAATCTACAACCCGGCGAGACACAGGCGAGTCGCGATGTTCAACGTACCGGTCGGTTCGACATCGCAGGACTCCTGGAACTTCTCGACCGCTCGAGTGGTGCCCTTGCCGTAGTCTCCGTCGACCGGCCCGCCGTACAGCTTCTCATCGACGAGAAACTCTTGGAGTTCGGTGACGTACCCTTCGTCCGCTGCAAGGGCTTCGGCCATGGCTGCGTCGGTGATCGGACCGTACTCACCGTCGGCCTCGATGCCCGCGTCTGCTTGGAACTCGGTGATCGCAGCCTGCGTCTCCTTGCCGGCGATGCCGTCGATCGCTCCGTCGAAGTACCCGAGGATCGTGAGATCGCCCTGAACGACGACGATCGTCGCGGTCGCTGGGATAGACGAATCCACGTGTGTGGTCGTGGTGATCGGTGCCGTCGTGGTCGTTGAGATGGGTGCCTGTGTCGTCGTGGTGGCGACAACGGTGGTACTGGGCGACGTCGTCGAACTCTCCGTCGCGTCTGATCCCCCCGAGCAACTCGCAGCGACCACACCCAGTGCCATCACCGCCAAATACAATCGGCCGAATCGCATACTCGCACTCCCTCTCACGCCCAGCACGCCCGACGGTCACCCCATCGCTATGCCCATGGTGGGCACAGCGCCGAGACTCCGTGGATATGACACTACCCGATGGCTGTGACGCCTGCAGGCGGGGGCCGTTCGGTGCCTGGTAGTATCGGCGGGCGACCAAGCGAGGCCCCAACGATGGACGCACAATGATGACCCAACGGGAACGTATCCCCGTCACTCGTCTCACCTGTATCGGGTGTGACTGTGGCGCCTGTGTGACCGAAGCGGTAGCGAAGATCGGTACGCTTCCCGGCGTCGTGTACGTCGGCATCGATCGACTTCTTCCCGGGTTCGTCGTCCGCTTCGACGACGACCTCGAAGAC
>JAJRYI010000295.1 GCA_024275815.1 Actinomycetes bacterium
CATAGCGTCCGTGATGGCAGAGCACGCCGTCACTGCACCGGTGATCGGGTTCAGCTTCGATGGGACCGGGTACGGAACCGATGGCACCGTGTGGGGCGGCGAGGTGCTCATCGCCGACTTCGAGCGCTTCGAGCGGGTTGCCCACCTTGCACCTGTTCCGCTGCCCGGCGGAGACGCAGCCGTTCGACGTCCGTACCGGATGGCGTTGTCGCACCTGTGGGCTGCCGGGGTGTCGTGGAGTCCCGACCTCCCCCCGGTAGCAGCTGCACCCCCCGACGAACGTCGGGTACTCCTGGCCCAGCTCGAAGGTGATCTCAACACCGTCCCAACGTCGTCGATGGGCCGCCTCTTCGACGCCGTCTCAGCGCTTGCAGGTGTTTGCCAGTCCATCACGTACGAAGCACAGGCGGCGATCGAACTCGAGGCGATCGCCGATCCGAGACGAGACGGCGAGTACAGCTTCGGGATCGAGCCGGGCGTCATCGACCCATCCCCAGTGCTGACATCGATCGTGCGCGACATACGAGCCGGAGTACCGGTCGGTACGATCGCGATGCGGTTCCACCGCGGTGTTGCTGATGCCGTCCTGCGTGTCGCGACATCGCTACGTGATCGTGAGGGAATCGGTACGATCGGTCTCAGCGGAGGCGTCTTTGCGAACGTGACCCTGACGAGTCTGGTCCGACACAGGCTCGAGGAGGTAGGGTTCCGTGTGCTGACGCACCGTGTGGTGCCACCGAACGATGGAGGCCTCGCCCTTGGACAGGTGATGGTCGCCGCTACGAGAACGAGGTGAGAGGATGTGTCTCGGCATACCGGGCAAGGTCGTCGAGGCGACCGGTGACGGCTTCATGCGAACCGGCAAGGTCGACTTCGACGGCATCACGAAGGAAGTGAGTCTCGCGTACGTCCCCGAGGTCGAGGTCGGTGACTACGTGATCGTGCACGTTGGATTCGCCATCACACAACTCGACGAAGCATCGGCACACGAAACGCTCGCGCTCTTACGCCAGCTCGACGTCATCGACGAGGAGCTCGACCCGGTCGTGGCGCTCGCTGCAGAACGTGCCCGTGCCGAAGGGACGAAGCCGTGAAGTACCTCGAGGAGTTCCGCGACCCACAGGTTGCTCTTCGACTCATCGAAGAGATCAAGGAGATCTCCACGAGGCGTTGGGTCCTCATGGAGGTGTGCGGAGGCCAGACCCATTCGATCATCCGCAACGGGATCGACGTCCTGCTCCCCGACGCCATCGAGATGGTGCACGGCCCCGGATGCCCCGTCTGCGTGACTCCCCTCGAGACGATCGACAAGGCCCTCGCCATCGCTGGCCGCGACGACGTCATCTTCTGTTCGTTCGGCGACATGTTGCGGGTTCCCGGATCCGACGAGGACCTGTTCCAGGTCAAGGGCGGCGGCGGGGACATCCGGATCGTGTACTCCCCTCTCGACGCCGTCGAGATCGCCCGCGAGAACCCCGAACGCGAGGTCGTCTTCTTCGGAATCGGGTTCGAGACGACAGCACCTGCAAACGCCATGGCGGTGTACCAGGCCAGGAAGGAGGGCCTCGAGAACTTCTCGATGCTCGTCTCACACGTTCTCGTGCCGCCTGCCATGCGTGCGATCCTCGACGCACCGTCGAACCGCGTGCAGGCCTTCCTTGCTGCAGGTCACGTGTGCTCGGTGATGGGGTACGAGGAGTACCACTCCATTGCACAGACCTACGGAACGCCGATCGTCGTGACGGGGTTCGAACCCCTCGCCCTCCTCCAGGGCATCAAAGCGGCCGTGACCCAACTCGAAGACGGGCGGGCTGAAGTCCACAACGCGTACCAACGGGCGGTGCGCAGCGAAGGGAACCTGCCCGCCAAGGCGATGATCGCCGACGTGTTCTCCGTCACCGACAGGAACTGGCGAGGGATAGGGCCGATCCCACAAAGCGGCTGGGAGCTCTCGGACCGCTACCGGGACTTCGATGCAGCGGCGCGGTTCTCCGTCGAGGAGATCACGTCGCAAGAATCATCTCTGTGCCACGCGGGAGAGGTGCTCCAGGGAACGCTGAAACCGGACCACTGCCCGGCCTTCGGTAAGGAGTGCACACCGCGCACACCACTCGGCGCCCTGATGGTGTCCACCGAAGGGGCGTGCGCTGCGTACTATCAGAGCGGACGATTCACCAAGGCGGTCGCCTCGTGACGATCGAGGGATGGGCGTGCCCGATACCGCTCCAGGACCAGCCCAACGTCGTCATGGGCCACGGTGGCGGAGGGAAACTGAGCTCCGAGCTCATCGAGCATCTCTTCCTGCCGGCGTTCGGAGGGAGCCGTCTCGCAGAGCTGGCCGATGCCGCGCTCGTGGATCTTCCACCGGGTCGGATTGCCGTGTCGACCGATTCGTTCGTCGTCCGACCACTGTTCTTCCCCGGTGGCAACATCGGCGAGCTTGCGGTCAACGGAACGGTAAACGACGTGGCGATGCGGGGAGCACGCCCGATGTTCATCACCGTCGGGTTCATCCTCGAGGAGGGCCTCCCACTCGAAGATCTCGGTATGGTCGCAGAGTCGATGGCTGCAGCAGCCAAACGTGCAGGCGTCGAGATCGTCACGGGTGACACCAAGGTCGTCGATCGAGGTCACGGCGACGGCATCTACATCAACACGACCGGGTTCGGCGTGGTCCCCGACGGCGTCGCGATCGGACCACAGCAGATCCAGCCCGGCGACGCCATCATCGTCTCGGGCACGATCGGTGACCATGGCGTCGCGATCATGAGCGTCCGCGAAGGCCTCGGGTTCGATGCCGACGTGGCGTCGGACACGGCACCGCTCAACGCCATGGTGGCCGACCTCCTCGACACAGGGATAGACGTCCATGCCCTACGTGCCCCTACACGCGGAGGCCTTGCGGCGAGCCTCAATGAACTCGCCGCTGCGTCCCAGACGGGGATCGTCCTCGACGAGACTGCCGTCCCTGTGCGACGGATCGTCGCTGCGGCCTGTGAGATGCTCGGGATGGATCCGGTCCACGTTGCGAACGAGGGGAAGCTGATCGCCTTCGTCCCTGCCGACCAGGCAGACGACGCG
>JAJRYI010000296.1 GCA_024275815.1 Actinomycetes bacterium
ACCCAGCCACGACGGCACCGGGCAGAGAACGACGGGAGCGAAGCGACCGACTCCAAGCTTGGACCCCCTCTCAGGAAAGATGTGGGGGTCCCGGGTTCACGCGCGGCACCGGACCCTAGAGCCTCCTCCGGGATTTGAACCCGGGACCCCCTCCTTACCATGGAGGTGCTCTGCCACTGAGCTAAGGAGGCACGTATTCAGTTGTGCGTCCGGCGAACCGGACGGTCGGAAAAGCGGAAGTCATCCGCTCGTGCCGGGAGAAGGATTTGAACCTCCGAAGGCAAATACCAACAGATTTACAGTCTGCTCCCTTTGGCCACTTGGGTATCCCGGCAGGGTTCGCTCCGCGCGTCGGCGAAGCAGGGGCGAGGATAGCGCCCTGCCGACCACACCGTTCTGCTGATCGGTATCGACTCACCGCTGATCGTCACACCACGCCGTACGCCTGGCGTTCGAGTCGCTCGATGCGTTCCTCGATCGGCGGGTGCGTGGAGAACATCTTCCCCATCCTGCCCTGTCTTCCCTTCGACCCGAAAGCCTTGAGCGGGTCTGCGATGAAGAGTTGCGACACTGCGGGGTTCACGTCCATCGGTACCCGTGCCGTCCCTACAGATATCTTGCGCAAGGCGCTTGCGAGAGCAAGCGGTGACCCGGTCGATGCGGCTCCGTCGTGATCCGCCTCGAACTCCCTGCTGCGACTGATCGCCATCTGGATGAGTGCGGCAGCGAGCGGTGCAAGGATCATCGCTGCGATGCCGATGAGCGCTCCGAACGCTCCATTGTCGTTGCTCCTGCGGCCTCCGAGGCCGGACCAGAACGCCCAGCGTGCCAGGAACGACAACGCAGCAGCGATCGTCGCGGCGATGGTCGCGATCAGGATGTCACGGTTCTTGACGTGTGCGAGCTCGTGTGCGAGCACACCTTCGAGCTCCTTGTTGTCGAGCAGGTCGAGAATCCCGGTGGTCACTGCAACAGCCGCATGCTTGGGACTACGCCCCGTTGCGAACGCATTCGGTTGCGGGGAGTCGATGAGGTAGACACCGGGCATCGGCATGTTCTCAACCTGTGCGAGGTACGAGACGATCGAGTAGACGTTGGGCAGTTCGATGGGATCCACGGGTCTGGCTCTTGCAGCTTTCAGCGCGATCCTGTCCGACGCGAAGTACATCCAGAAGTTGAACAGCATCGCGAACCCGAGTGCGAACAACCCACCCTGGACACCCCCGAGGAGGTACCCGACCCCGACGAAGAGCACGCCCAGGAACCCGAGCAACGCAGCGGTCTTGACGTTATTCATGTCTCGATCGTACCGCCGCGAACCCGGTACCGAGGCACGAGTGGAAATGATGTGACCGCGCGAAGTAGTGTGGCGCCTACATTCGATCGGACGGACCGGGAGGGTCGCGCGTCTGGGCGGTGTGATGCCTCAGGGGGATTCCATCGAATGGAAGCAGGCAACCGAAAGGCAACCGATGAACCACCACATCGCGCGTGTCCTCATCGTCCTCGGCTTGATCGCCGCAATGGTGACTCCGATCACCGCGGCAGTCGCAGACGATACCGACACCGACGTATACGTCGTCGTGATGAGCGACGACCCGATCATCACGTACGAAGGGGATGTCGCAGGCTACGCGGCAACGAAACCGGCGAAAGGTGAAAAGGTCGATCAGAACGATCGCAAGGTCGTCAAGTACGAGGACTACCTCGAGAACGAACAGGACGAGATCCTGTCCGAGGTCGGAGCATCTTCCGATGCCAAGATCCAGTCGTACACGTTCGCGCTCAGCGGATTCGCCGCACAGCTCACCGAAGACCAGGCTGCTGAACTCCAGCGCAGCTCGAAGGTCGCTCTCATCAAGCGCGATGAGCTCCGCCAACCGCTCACAGACAACTCGGGCACGTTCCTGGGGCTCACCGCTGCAGGGAGCGCCTACGACGCCGGGTACACGGGTGAAGGAGTGATCATCGGCGTCATCGACACGGGCATCTGGCCGGAGCACCCGAGCTTCTCCGATGACGGTAGCTACACACCTCCACCGAGTTATTGGATGGGCGGCACGATCGCATGTGAGTTCGGCGGCACCGGGGGATCCCTCGTCGACAACCCGTTCACATGCAACAACAAGCTCATCGGTGCACGCGACATGCGTGTCAACTACAACTTCTTCATCGGTCCCGAGCAGTACGACTCGGCAAGGGATGCCAACGGCCACGGAACACATACGGCCAGTACTGCAGGCGGGAACGCAGACGTTCCGGCAAGCATCTTCGGCGTCGATCGTGGTGATGTCACCGGTATCGCACCGAGGGCCTACATTGCCATGTACAAGGCGTGTGGAGAGCTGGGTTGTTTCGGCTCGGACCTCGCAGGCGCCATCGACCAGGCCGTTGCAGACGGTGTCGATGTGATCAACTACTCGATCGGCGGCGGCCCGAGCCTCACCGGAGCCGATGACATCGCTTTCTTGTTCGCGGCTGACGCGAACGTGTGGGTGGCGACGTCGGCTGGGAACAGCGGACCCGGCGCCGGAACCGTCGGAGGACCCGGATCGGTTCCGTGGCTCACAACCGTCGGAGCGAGCACACAGGACAGAACGTTCGAAGGAACAGCGACTCTCGGTAACGGCTTGAGCTACGCCGGGGCGTCGATCACAGCAGGTGTCGGACCGGCAACGCTCGTCGATTCTGCCGACGCGGGAAGCGAGCTCTGCTATCCGGGTGCCCTCGACCCAGCAGTCGTGTCGGGCAACATCGTCTTGTGCAAGCGGGGCGCGATCGCTCGCGTCTCCAAGAGCGAAGCGGTTTCGATCGCCGGCGGTGTCGGCATGATCCTGTACAACGCGAGCGATGCGCAGAGCCAGGTGACCGACAACCACTGGGTGCCCTCCGTGCACATCAACAACACCGATGGACTCGCCATCAAGGCGTACATTGCATCTGCGGGAGCGTCGGCAACCGCGACGATCACCGGCGGTGTGTTCACCCGCATCCCGGGTTCGTCGATGGCGTCGTTCTCGTCCCGTGGACCGGACACCGTGGCAACGGACATCATCAAACCCGACATCACTGCCCCTGGTGTGAACATCTTGGCGGGAAACACACCGACATCATCGAGCGGTTTCCCCGGACAGTTGTTCCAGTCGATCAGCGGTACGTCGATGTCGAGCCCGCACGTCGCAGGTATGTTCGCTCTCCTGCGCCAGGCACACCCGGACTGGTCGGCGGCGATGGCGAAGTCCGCCATCATGACGACGGCCCGCCAGGACGTGACGAAGGAAGATGGCGTCACACCTGCCGATCCGTTCGACATGGGTGCAGGCCATCTCAACCCGCTTGGAACACAGTGGGAGGACTACGCCGACGACAGCGATCACGACAGTGATCACGACAACGGCAAGGACGACGACAAACGCCACGACAAGGACAAGAAGGACGAGAAAGGCAAGAAGAAGGACAAGGACAAGGACGATGTCGACATCGACGACGAGGGCACGGCGTTCAACCCCGGCCTCGTCTATGACGCCGGATTCCTCGACTACCTCGGGTTCCTGTGCGGTACCGACGAAGGCATCGTCTCGGCAGGCACCTGCTCGTACCTCGAGTCTGTAGGTATCCCGTCCGACGCAAGTGACCTGAACTACCCGTCGATCGGCATCGGCGCACTCGCCGGAGTACAGACGATCACTCGAACCGTGACGAACGTTTCGGATGAGCAGATCAAGGTCAAGGCGAAGGTGAAGGCACCTGCCGGCTACACGGTGACGGTCAGCCCCAAGAAGCTGAAGGTCCCTGCGGGCGGTCAGGCAACTTTCACCGTCACGATCTCGAACGACGGCTCGGCGCCGATCGGTGCCTGGCGCTACGGATCACTCACCTGGAAGGGTGATGACTATGAGGTACGGAGCCCGATAGCGGTGCGCGGAGTAGCGTTCGACGGACCCGATGCCGTCTCCGGCACGGGTACGAGTGGTGCCGCCAGCTTCAACGTGAAGTTCGGCTACACCGGACCGTATACGGCTGCACCACATGGACTCAGTGCAAAGGTCGATAACCCGGGAACGGTCGCACAGGATCCGGATCAGACGTTCGATCCCTCCGACGTCGATACCGGTGGAGCAGTCGCTCACACATTCACGGTGACCGAGGCGGTCTATGTTCGGTGGGAGCTCTTCCTCCCGACACAGGACGATCTCGACGTGTTCGTGTACGACTCAGGGGGCCTCGAAGTGGCATCGAGTACCAATGGAGGCACCGATGAACTGGTCGAGATGATCCTCCCCGGGGACGACACCTATACGGTGTACGTCCATGGCTGGGCGGTCACGACCGGCACCGTCGACTACAACCTCGAGAGTTGGATCGTTCCACTCACAGGTGCTGGCAGCCTCAACGTCGATGCCGCTCCAACGAGTGCCACGATCGCAACGACGGGGACCATCGACATCAGCTGGTCTGGCCTGACAGCGGGTGAGGTGTACTACGGCGTGGTATCGCACAGCGATGCGTCCGGGCTACTTGGACTGACACTCGTGGACGTCACCGGGTAAAGGACAGAAGCAGACGATGTGAGAGGGGCGCCGGTGGGCGCCCCTCTCATGTTTCATCGACCGAATCCGCCTACTCGTCGAAGGAGCCCCCGATCAGGGTCGTCGTCGTCTGGCCGGGAACCGTCTTGGCCGGGACGCATAGGAACGGGTCGCGGGACCCGCCACTGTGGTAGTTGTAGGTTCGCCCATCGAACGACAGGACGATCTTCGCCCCGTCGACCTGGACCTGGGTATAGCTCATGTCGGGCTGGGGACAGCCGAGGGACCCATCGGGCCACACGACGCTCTCTGCGGAGGCGACCTCGATCTGGGCAGCGCTCACGCCCAGGCGACCGGCGAGGTCAGCGAGAGCGACCGTGACGAGGTCACCGAGGGGTCCGTTGTACGTACCGGTCCCCGTCGAGGGGGCGGGGGGCGGAGGTGTCGTTGTTGTACCCTCTTCGACACTCCCTGAGTCTGTCCCCGCAGGTTGCTCCGTCGTAGGTGGTTGATCGGTTGCCGGCGGTTCTGTCACGTTCGATCCACTCCCCTCTTCGGAGGTTTCCCCACCCGGTGAAGTCGTGGGCGTCGACCCCTCGGTCACGGGTGACTGGGACTGGCTTGGACTCGATAGCTGTGTCGTGGTCGTACCAGGCGCCGCGTCATCTTCTCGTTCATCGACCGCATCGAGTCCTGCTGCACACGCCGATGCGACGAGCGCGAGGACCGCTACAAGGATCATGAAGCGTTTCAACGGTGTTCTCCCTTCGCCGTCGATACTACGACGTGCGCACCTGGTCGTCAGGTTCCCTTTTCGATCAGAAACACGGTGAATCCTCCGAGACCACCCGGGTCCAGCAGAGCACGCAGGTTCGTCGCCTCGGATCGTGCGACGAGCTGGCCCATCGTGTCACCGGCCCGGGCACGCTCGTGACCCTGGTCGACCAGCTCCTCGAGCACCGAGTCCGCACCGAGATCGAGGAGGAACGACCGCTGATCGGTCGTCGTGACCGTGGCACCGCACGAACGGGCGGCTCGCACCACCGTGTCGATGTTGACGTCGGTGGTGATGTCCGTGACTCCCGGATTCGCAAGGAAGTCGAACCCTGTTCGATGCCCGTAGTAGGTACGCACCACGTCGTTCCTCGGTCGACCCGCCAACTCGTCCGTGGTCGCGGCGTAGTCAACGATGCACACGTGGACCTCATCGAAGTGGCCGATGACGTCGGCGACCCAGCGTGACACACCGACCTGAGCCGTCATGAGGCATCCGGGGGAAACCGCTCCGATCTCGCGATCACTCCAGGCGGCGAGTTCGTCATCCCTCCGATGCTCCATCGTCAACGTCCCGTCGATGGCACCGACGCAGTACTCGATCCAATCATCGCCGTGTCTGTCGAGCAGTCTGAACGGGAGGTTGTCGAGGAGTTCGTTCGCGATCACGACGCCGCGCCCCCCTCTCGGAACCTCGTCCCACCGGGACACGTCTACGATCCCCGGCAGTTGCCTCGAGATCGTCTCGCGGGCTGCCGTAGAGATCTCGAGCGCATATACCCCGGCGAACCTGTCACCAACTTCGTCGACCAGCGGCTCGAGGAGTGACCCCGATCCTGCCCCTGCCTCCACGAGCAAACTGTTCCCACCCGATAGCTTCGCCGCCCACCGACCAAGCAGCCGACCGAACCACGGACTCACCTCGGGGGACGTCACGAAATCGGCTTGTTCCCCGGGACGCACCCCCCCGGCACCGTAGAAGCCGGCTTCGGGGTCGTAGAGGCACATCTCCATGAACTCGTCGAAACGCAGTGGGCCGTTGGCCTCGATGTGGGAAATGACCTGCCTCTTCACCTCGTGCAGTGTAGGTTGGAGGCATGCAGGACTCCGACTGCCCGCTGTGCCAGGGCACGGCCATGGACGACGCGCTCATGCGCACCGAGGTGTGGAGCGACGACCTGTGGCGCCTCACGACCGTACGAGTCGGAGAGGTTGCAGGACTCTCCTACCTCGAGCCGAAGAGCCACATCCGTGACATCACCGCGCTCGATGGCGACGAGGCTGCGACCTTCGGTACTGCCATCGCCAACGCGTCGCGGGCCATCAAGGAAGCAACGGGGGCGGATCTCGTCTACGCCTACATCTTCGGTGATGCCGTCCCACATCTCCACGTACATCTCGCTCCGCGCCGTCACGACGGTTCACCGCTCATCAACGAGATGATCAAGGGCACCCGTCACCAGGTGATCCTCCCTACCGGCGAGGAGGTCTGGGCAAGCGACCGTTACCCGCTCCTTCCCCGATCTCTGATGGATGCTGCGATCAGTGACATCTCGGTCAATCTTGGTGGCGACCCGGTTCCGGGGTCGGAACCGATCGGGTGACCCGCTCGTAGTCTTTCTCCGTGTTGACGTCGATCGGTTTCGGTGTGGCCACATTCACCACGGACACATCGGACGGCTCCAGGGATTCGAGATGTCGCCAGAGTGCCTTCGGGCCGTGGAGGAGCCTCACCTCATCGAAACTCGCCGCAACCAGAGCCACCGGATGACCGGGGCCGTCGTTGTACTCGACCCACCCGGCGCGCACGTCACCCCCGGACACGGTGTCGATCAGCGTGTCGATGACGTCGGACGTCACCTGCGGCATGTCGGAGAGAAGCACGATCGCGCCATCTGCACCTTCAATGGCATCGAGTCCGACGACGAGGGAGGACATGTTCCCCGACGCTGGATTCGGATTGTGCACGATGCGGGCCCGTGAACCGACTGCAGACTCGACCTCATCGCCATGGAATCCTGTCACGACGACGACATCGACAGCGCG
>JAJRYI010000004.1 GCA_024275815.1 Actinomycetes bacterium
CCCTCATCGTCTTCCAAGACGGCGAAGAGAAGCGTCGCTTCGTCGGCGCACGGAGCAAGGGCCAGTTGCAGGTGGAGCTCGCCGATTTCGTCAACTAGCACACGAATCTGGCACGATTGAGCTCGTGAGGCTCTATCACCAAGGCGATCGCGGCGAGCCGGTCCGCGATATCCAGGACCGGCTCACTGCCCTCGGATTCGATACCGGGGACGATCCGTCCGGCGTGTTCGACGAGGGCACGTATCGCGCCGTATCGGGTTTTCAAGCCGATCGGGGCCTACCGACCGATGGGATCGTCGGACCCGATACGTGGCGGTCACTGGTAGATGCTGGATATCGGCTCGGCGACCGCATGCTCTACCACAGGGTCCCGATGATGCGCGGTGATGACGTGGCGGAGCTTCAGGCGCGTCTGAACTCGCTCGGGTTCGACACCGACAAGGTCGATGGCATCTTCGGCCCTGCGACCTTGCACGGCCTTCTCGACTTTCAACACAATCGGGGTCTTGCTGAAGACGGTATCGCTGGAGATCTCGTCGCAAGCGAGTTGCGCCTCGTGGAACGCGCCACGCACAAACCAGGGAGAGAGGCCGTACGGGAACGACAGTGGCTCCAGTCCCTTCCCGAGTCGATCGCAGGACAGAGTATCTACATCGACCCGGAGTGCCGCACCGACGACGAGTCACGCGCAACATGGATCGCGGCGATGGAAGCCAGTTCAGCGATCCAACTACTCGGCGGCAATCCGATCGTCAGTCACAGCATCGACACGTCCCCCCCGCCTTCGATTCGGGCGCAACGGGCGAACCGGCTCAACGTCGATATCGTGATCGGGTTCTTCCTCCCCCAAGATGGCGAGGAAGCGGTCTTCTACTTCAGTTCTGAGCACAGCCGCTCCGAGGCAGGCATGGCGGTTGCCGGGGTCGTCGCCGAGAGGCTCGGCCTCTCGCCTGCCGGGCGCACGATGCCCCTGCTCAAGAACACGCGGTCGCCTGCGATCGTCGTTGCAGTGCGAGCCATGAACCGCCGCGTCGGGCGTGTCGTCGCCAACGTGATCGCCTCCCTGTACGAAGACGGGATCCTGAATCAACCCGATGGGTCGAAGAGATAGCGGTATATCCGCTCGAGGTCCTCCGGCGAGGTGTACTTGATCATGATCTTGCCGCCCTTACCGCGGTAGTCGATCTTGACCTTCGTCCCGAGCCGATCCTGAAGCCTCTCCTCGAGTTCGATGATCGCAGCGGGCCGAACGGTTCCAACGGCTCCTCCCGACCCAACTGCCTGCGTCGATCGCAGGCGAATCGCCTCTTCTACCCGCCGCACGGTCCAACCCTCTGCGACAGCGCGTTCCGCGATGTGGACCGCATACGCCTCGTCCTCGGTTCCCAACAACGCCCTCGCATGACCTGCCGTCAGTTGCCCTGCAACGAGCATCGCCTGGATAGGGCCCGGAAGCGCCAACAGACGGACCGTGTTGGACACTGCGCTGCGACTCTTGCCGACGAGGTGACCCACCTCCCCGTGGGTCATACCATATTCTTCCAGTAGCTGGTTGTAGGCCGCGGCTTCCTCGAGGACTGAGAGGTCCTCACGCTGAAGGTTCTCGATCAAGGCCTCCGTCACGTTCGATCGGCTCTCGGACTCACCGCGGATGACGGCAGGGATCCGCGCCATGCCGGTCTGCTTGGATGCACGCAACCGTCGTTCTCCGGCAACGAGCACGTACCCATCGCCGTCGGGACGCACGACGATCGGTTGGAGCAGGCCCACCGCAGCGATAGACGATGCGAGCGCATCGAGCGCCTCCTGGTCGAACTCGACACGGGGTTGGTCTGGATTCGGGCGGATGGTGTCGATCGAGATCTCCGCGTATCCGGACTCCGGGTGCTCCTGTGGGATCAGGGCATCGAGGCCCCGGCCCAACCCACTCTTACGTGCGGCCATGACGTCTCCTGAACTCTCGTGCCAGCTCCCTGTAGGCGATGGCTCCTCGTGACATCGAGTCGAACGCCTCGATCGGCTCCCCGTACGACGGCGCCTCACTCAAGCGGACCGTTCTCGGGATCACCGTCTTGTACGTCGTCTCCCCGAAATGCTCCCTGACCTGGGCCACGACGTCGCTCGCGAGCGTTGTCCTTCCGTCGAACATCGTCAGAACGATACCCTCAACCTCAAGCTCAGGGTTCAGGTTCGCCTGGACCAGGCCGATGTTCCGGGTCAGTTGGCTGACCCCCTCGAGAGCGTAGTACTCACACTGTATCGGGATCATGACCTCGTCGGCTGCTGCGAGGCCGTTGATCGTCAACAAGCCGAGCGATGGTGGGCAATCGATCAGGATGAAATCGTACTCATCGATCACCCGGGAAAGGGCCTGCTTGAGCCGCTGCTCTCTCGACATCATCGAAACGAGCTCTATCTCGGCACCGGCTAACTCGATCGTCGCCGGCACGACGTGGAGATCCTTGACGGAGGTGGGTTCCAGGACGTCCTCGATCCCCGTCCCCTCCACGAGCACGTCGTACATGGACTCGTCGATCGAGTTCCGATCGATGCCGAGTCCCGAGGTCGTGTTCCCCTGGGGATCCAGGTCCACGATCAGGATACGCTCGCCCTGAAAGGCCAAACCCGCTCCGAGATTGATGGCGGTCGTGGACTTACCCACGCCGCCCTTCTGGTTGGCGATCGCCACGATCTTTCCCTGAGACATCGTCAGGTGTACTCCTCGTTGAAGCGGTCAGGTGCACTGCATCCTAAGGAGCCAGAACGGCGAGTCAAGGACCCCGTGCCCCTCAGACGTGAGTGAGAAGGTAACGCCGGCCGGCGCCTTAGGGACAGTCGGCGTTTCCGGGCGCCGCGACACCCCGAAGAGCCCAACGCCGTTGGGCTCGGTCCTGTCGACCGTCACCCGCGCTGCGTCCTCGATCCGTAACGACGCGCGGAACGTCACGACGTCGAACCGCCCGGAAACGGCGTCGACGTCACTCGTGGCCACAGTGACGTTCGTGAGTCCAAGGATACGAAGCGCCCGCCGGGCGAGTCGCGTCCTCTTCTCTGAGCGGTCGACCATCGTCACCTCGAGACGGGGCAGGGCGATGGCGATCGGGATCGATGGGAGGCCGACGCCGCCACCAACGTCGAGAAGCGTGGTCGCCTCGACCGGGCAACCCTTGAGATACGCGAGAGAGTCGAGGATGTGCCGATCGAGCAACCGGTCAACCTCGTGGGGCCCGATACCTCCGGCGTCGACCGCCTCCGTTCCCAGCCAACCCTGGTACTGCACGAGCAAGGCCCGTTGGTGGGGATCCAGAGGGATCTCCAGCCAGCGGGCCACACGCTCGAACCCGTCATCGGATCGTTTCACGTGAAACTTCCCGCCCGAAATCGGGGCGAACGACGTTTCACGTGAAACCTTCTGCTACTCGTCGCCCTCGTACGCAAGAACCACCGCGCGACGCGGATCCTCGCCTTCGGAGTACGAACGAACACCGTCGATCTCCGCGACGGCGTCGTGGACGACCTTGCGATCTGCTGCGTTCATCGGTTCCAGCATGATCTCGTTCTTATCCTCGATCACCTGCGTGGCGAGCTTCCCTGCATAGATCTTGAGGGCTTCGCGGCGCCTCTCGAGGTACCCACCGATGTCGATCCTCATGCGTGGCGCCCCGTAGGTCTTGCGCTGTACGACCGTTCGTGTCAACTCGAGCACTGAATGCATCACGGACCCCTTTGGACCGATGAGTGCCTCTGTCTGCTCTCCGCTGACGTCGAGGTACAGGACCTCTTCCTCGATGCGGGTCTTCACTTCACCTTCTAGACCGAAGGCGCCGAGGAGCCCCCGAATGAAAGCTGCTGCTACCTCAGCTTGTTCCTCGATGGGGGCTTGTTCCGGGCGATCATCGCGCGGCTGCTGCGACGCTGTCTTTGGCTCCGACACCTTCTTCTCCTGACGTCGCTTCTCGTTGTTCTTCTTCTGCTGTTGTTTGGGCTTCTGCTGACCCTTCTGACCCTTTCCGGATCGTTCCTGAGTCTGCGTCTTGCCTCCGGCGCCGGCCTGGTCGGATCCATCGGCTTTGTCCGAGCCCTTGGAACCTCGACTCCGGCGCCGTCTCCGACGCTGCTTGGGTGCGCGAGTCACCTTGACGATGGCCTCGCGGCCACCCATGCCTAGGAACCCCGGCTTGGGTTCCTGGATGACCTCTATCTGTGCGTCGTCCTTCGAATCGATACCGAGTTCGCCAAGGGCGACCTCTACGGCGACCTCTACGGTCTTCCCTTGTACTTCAACCCACTCCATCGGGCTACTTCCTTCTTCTGCGGTTGCGCTTCTTACTCGCATTGGGTGATGGTCTGCTGCTCTCCGGTTCATCAGACGGTTCGTCCGGTCCGGTTTCGGCACCCTTCCCCTTCGTATCGCCGTTGTCTCCGTGCTGCCGCAGGATGATGGCCTGCTGGCCGACGCGGAATACGTTGGATGTGGCGAAGTACAGGCCGAGGCCTGCAACGAAGTTCCAGGAGATGAATCCAAAGACCACGGGCATGATCTTCATGGCGTTCTGCATCCCCTGCATCTGCGAGTTCTGTTGAGAGTCGTTGGCCGGTGCGTCTTTACGCTTGCGGGTCGTTTGCACCTGCTGATAGAACCCGGCAACTACGATGATGGCGATCAAGATGAGGTAGGGAAGAGCGCCAAGCGGGTTGCCGAAGTCAACGGCCTGAGAAGGTCGGACCATCAAGTTCATGCCGAGGAACGTGACGTGGTCGAACTGCTTCGAGGCGATGTCGACACCTGCCTTGAGGGTCGTCGTCAACTCCCCGGAAGCGTCCACCGTATAGAGAGCGTTGTTCGCCGACTCGATCACCGAGCTGAGCGCCGAGCCGGCGGGGATACCGTTACCACGCCACAGGACCCGATAGAGGGCGAACCAGATGGGCATCTGGATGATGAGCGGGAGACACCCGGCAGCGGGGTTGACACCACGCTCCTGGTACAGGGCCATGAGTTGCTTGTTGAGCTCCTCCTTCTCTCCCTTGTACTCCTTCTGCAGGCGTTTGACCTCTGGCTGGATCTCCTGCATCGCTCGCATCGACTTCGTCTGTTTGAGTGTCAGCGGGAACAGGAGGAGGCTCACCGTCAGGGTGAGAAGAATGATGGATATTCCATATTCTGGAATTACGTCGTAGTAGAACGACAGGATGCTCCCGAGGAGGTCGAGTAGCAGTTGCCACGGATTCACGAAGAGCTCCCTTTCGTCGTCTCGGTCATACTTCCACCAGACCCGGGAACCGGATCCAACCCACCCTCATGGAAGGGGTGGCAACGACCGATGCGTTTGATTCCAAGCCAGGATCCCTTGGCAGCGCCGTGGATCTCTATGGCTTCATATGCGTAACGTGAACAGCTTGGGTGGTAGCGACAGTTGCTCGCCAACAAGGGAGAGATCGTCTTCTGATACAGCCTGATAGACCCCAGGACGACCCGAGCGGCGGGCGAGACGCTTTCGTCTGAGCGATCGGTCACACTACTTCCTCACGTCCATTGCAGGAGCTCCCTCGACAACGGCGTGCTGCATCCACTCGACGATCGTCGGGAACGGGGCGTCGAGGACGTCTCGCGTCGCGACGAACACGTACGCCGTGCCCGGGGTGAGGTCGATCCTGCGAGCAGCCTCGCGGAGCCTACGCTTGGAACGATTTCGTGCAACTGCATTGCCTACCTTCTTCCCTGCCACGAATCCCGCCTCTGGTTCGTTGCGTTCACCAGGTTTCTGGAACACAACGACCCCTCCACTACGGCGTCTCGACCCCGTACGGTAGATGGATCCGAATCTCGATCCCGGACGGAGGGAGACGTACAAGGGAACCCTACGCGGAGAGTTCGTGACGGCCCTTGGAACGACGGCGCCCGATGAGCGCCCGTCCGGAACGAGTGCGCATGCGCGAACGGAAACCGTGCTTGCGCTTGCGGCGGCGGTTGTTTGGTTGATAGGTACGCTTCATTGTGAGGTAATCCCTGGTTGGGGGGAGTCGCGGTACATCCGTACAGCCACGGAACGGGGACATTCTAGGGACGTGTGCACCGAAACGACACCTCGCCGATAGGACGCGAAAACTACCAAGGGGTCGCGAAACACAGGAGAGGGTGTTTTCGACGAAATCCCGCGAAACGATCGCGGCGACGCCGACCGCACTGATCCCCGAAACCCCTTGCAGTACGGGCCCTTTCAAGGCATCGAGAGGTCGCACTTCGTCGACGGTACCCGCGGATTTGCCGCTCTTGATGTGCAGGGGAAAGCGTTCCTATGATCGCCACCGCTCCTACGGCGGATGTCCGCTCTTCCCCCACGGAGTGCGGTCGGTCAGTGACCGCGTTGCACCTTCTCCACATCCTGTGGATAGGTGTGTGGACAGTTTTTACGGGCTGGGCGTGAGCCTGATAAGGAGTATTAGTCGTGGGAGTCACACAGACACCTCGCGGGGCCGTGGACGCTCAAATCGAGCTCTTTCACAGTCGCCTGAGAGACGTCATCGGTGTTGCGAAATGGGAGACGTGGATCCGGCCGTTGAGCGTATCCATCGATGATGGAGCCCTCATACTCGTCGCACCGAACCGCTTCAACGCCACGTGGGTCGAGGACAACTACACACACCAGCTCAACGAGATAGCCTCGTCCGTGTGGGCCGATCCGTTCGAGATATCGATCGAGGTCGCTCCCGCCCCTCCCGTTCCGGCACCGCTCGATGAGCCGATCCCGATTCAGGCAACGTTCGACACAGCACCTCCTGGTAACAACGGTTTCCCCGTCACTACCAACCTCGTTGCCCGCTACTCGTTCGAGAACTTCGTCGTCGGGCAGTCCAACCGTTTCGCACACGCCGCAGCCCAAGCCGTTGCCGAACAGCCCGGTCGCCACTACAACCCACTCTTCATCTACGCCAGCGCCGGCCTGGGCAAGACCCACCTTCTTCACGCCGTCGGCCAACACCGCCTCGAACTCGATCCGGCCGCAACGGTGCGGTACGTGACTTCGGAAGCGTTCTTCAACGATTTCATCAACTCCATTCGGCGCAAGCGAATGGAGGACTTCAAGGATCGCTACCGCAAAGTGAACCTACTCCTCCTCGACGACGTCCAGTTCTTCGAAGGCAAAGAGCAGGTGCTCGAGGAGTTCTTCCATACCTTCAACTCGCTCTACGAAGCCGGGAACCAGCTGGTCATCTCTTCAGATCGCTCCCCCCGCGACCTCCGTACGCTCGAGAACAGGCTCAGAAGCCGCTTCGAGTGGGGACTCACCACGGATATCCAGAGTCCCGACATCGAGACCCGACTGGCGATCCTGAGAAAGAACGCTGCCGGTACGGCAACACCCGTTCCCGATGACGTTCTCGAGTTCATCGCCCAGAACGTTGCGGACAACATCCGTGAGCTCGAGGGGGCACTGACCCGCGTGACAGCGTTTGCGACGCTGACGCACGAACGCGTCACCCTCGATCTCGCCTCTTCGGTCCTGAGAGACGTTGTCCGCCTCCAGTCAGAGGAGCCGCTGACGGCCGACATCATCATCTCCTCCGTCGGTCAGTACTACGAGATCCCTCGATCCGAACTCACGGGGAGTTCACGCCGCCAGCCCCTTGCCCGGCAGAGACAGATAGCGATGTACGTGTGTCGAGAGCACACCGGCCTGTCTCTTCCCAGGATCGGCCAGGCGTTCGGGGGCAGAGATCACACGACCGTGATGCACGCCGTAGAGAAAATCAAGGGTCTCCTTCAGACCGACAAGGCTGTCTACGACCAGGTCACAGACATCACCCAACAGCTGAGGACAAGATGAGATCTTTCCACAAGCTGGCTGGGCATGATTTCACAACCGTGGATATCGTGTCACCTACCCACAGCTCCTGTGGATGAGAGATGTAGCAATGCCAGCGGTTATCTGGAGTTCTCCACAATCCACAGCCCCTACTACTACTTCTACTCTTTAGATAAACAAACAGCAGCAACAGCAGAGGAAGAACAAAGTGCGAATCAGAGCGGAACGAGATGATCTGGCCGACGTGCTGGTGAGAGCAGCGCGAGCGGTCGGCACGAGATCACCACTCCCGATTCTCCAGGGTGTTCTGTGCGATGTCGCCGGAGGGAAGTTGACCGTGACGGGCACGGACAACGAGATCACGGTTCGGACGTATCTCGAGGTGGA
>JAJRYI010000297.1 GCA_024275815.1 Actinomycetes bacterium
AACGACGTGTGGGCCGGCGGCACGTGCCTCTATCTCGAAGAGGACGAGAACCTCCCCTACGCGCCGTTCCCTCCCGACGTCGTCGTGCCGTGTGACGGTGCGCACAACGCCGAGGTCCTCATCGGGAACAAGATCGGGACCGATCTCGCCGCATACGATGACGATGCGATCACCTACGAGCGCGACTACGTCTGTGACGAGGCCTACATGGCAACGTTCGGCAGTCAGAGAACGAACGCACCGAGCCTCGTCACCTACATGCCGGATGAGGCAGAGTGGGACCGCGGTGATCGCTACCTGGCGTGTGTGGTGTTGATCGAACGTAACGATGGCCGTGAACTCTTCGCCGGAGCGATGGCCGACCTCGACGACCTGTCGTGGCAGCCCGAAGTCGGCTCGTGCATCCTTGCGGGGCTTCCCGCCGACAGTGTGAGCTGTCAGGTCACCCACGCCTACCAGTACCTCGGAGACGTCGAGATCGTTGCAGACACCTGGCCCGATCCCGGGGAGGACACGTTCGACCAGGCGTGTCGTCCCCTCCTCGACGGCCTCAGTCCCGGACCGGCCGAACTCGAGGTGTTCCCGGTCGGGCTCGGAGCGTACGCGTTCGAACAGGGAGACCGGACGGTCCAATGCATGGCGTACGCGGTGGCCGATGGCTTCCTCGTCGAGACCGTTGGGTCCTTCGACGATCACTGGTTCATCATCGGCACCGGTGGCATACCGGCGTAGACCCTCACATTCAAGGCGTCTACGCTTCACCACATGGATGCTTTCCCCGACTACAGCGAGTACGACGCCGTTGGGCTCGCAGAACTGGTTGCCGCCCGCAAGGTGCAGCCGGGTGAGTTGATAGAAGCTGCGATCGCTCAGATCGACGCGACGAACGACTCGATCAACGCCGTGATACGGACCCGATTCGAACAGGCCCGCGACGAGGCCACCCATCCACCAGGAGGCGTGTTCTCGGGGGTGCCGATCCTGATCAAGGACCTGATCGTCGATGCGGGGGAACCCGTCAGCTTCGGCTCCGTCCTCCTTCGCGACTTCGTCGGGGAGACGACCTCGACGTTCATGGAGAGGGTGCGAGGCGCCGGGTTCATCGAGCTGGGCCGCACGAACACACCTGAGTTCGGGCTCCTCCCGATCACAGAGCCGGTGCTCAGCGGCCCGACGAGGAACCC
Organism: Actinomycetes bacterium; assembly: GCA_024275815.1. GTDB lineage: Bacteria > Actinomycetota > Acidimicrobiia > Spongiisociales > UBA5794 > JAMBLL01. The sequence goes on from JAJRYI010000297.1 coordinate 1,185, forward strand.
GTGGAGCCTCGAGCACTCCCCGGGAGGTTCGAGTGGAGGAGCCGCCGCAGCCGTCGCTGCAGGCATGGTGCCGCTCGCCCAGGGGAGCGATGGTGGCGGATCGATCCGGATCCCCGCTTCGAACTGTGGCCTCTTCGGCCTCAAGCCGTCACGCGGCCGCAACCCGCGCTCCCCCGCCGACAGCTCCGACTACCTGTCTGTGGAGCTCTCCGTGAGCCGGAGCGTCAGGGACTCAGCTGCGATGCTCGACGCCGTCGCCGGTGCTGCACCCGGCGATCACTACGTGGCACCCGATCCGAACGGGCCGTACCTCTCCGATGCTGCGAGGGATCCTGAGGCTCTGACGATCGCTTTCAGCATCCATGATTTCCGTGGGAACCGTGTCCACCCTCAGGTCGAAGCAGCCATCCTCGAGACGGTGGCTCTTCTCGAGTCCCTCGGTCACCGTGTCATCGAGGATGCACCGTCCATCGATGGAGAGGCCATGTCGTACGCATTCCTCGACGTGTGGGCAGGCCTTGCCGCGAGCGTGTTCAAGGTCGTCCTCGACATCGCCTCGCAACGGTCCAGCGTTCGGTCGATGCGTAGCACCATCGGTGACTATGCAACGATGAAGGCGATCGCCAAGATCGACTCGCGGGAGTTCGGGTTGCCCGCTCTCGAACCCTTCACGTGGTCCCTTGCCCGCCGATCCATGCGTCAACGCCCTGCCGACCTTCTTGCTTCTCAAACCACGCTCCAGGAGATAGCTCACGTCACCGGGTCGTTCCTCGAGTCGGTCGACGTGTTCCTGACACCGGTACTCGGTTCGCCACCGTTGCGGATCGGTGCGATCGACCAGACGCAGCCGTGGGATGATCTCGTCGAGATGCTGTTCCGGTACGTGGCGTTCACACCACTTGCCAACTTCTCCGGCCTGCCGGCCATGTCGGTTCCCCTGGCGTGGAGCCCGTCGGGACTGCCGATCGGAAGCCACTTCCTCGGTCGCTACGGTGACGAGGCGACCCTCTTGATGCTCGCCGGGCAACTCGAGCGGGCACGACCCTGGGCGGGGCACCGGCCCGACGCCGTCGCAACGCCGTAGCGGGTCAGCGTTACGCCGCGGCTCTGCGGCCCGCCGCTGCCTGGGCCACGGTGTAGAGGGCTACGAGGACGAACGAGACGAGAGCGATCGCGTTGAGGACACCGCCCCAGCGACGCACGTCGAAGTCGCTCACGAGGTCCCCGACGACCCGCAGGACGAGGGACAGGTGCAAGAGCCCGAGAGGGAACCAGAGCATCCGGTTCCACGGGAAGGACAGCCCGGTGAGTGACGGCAGGACGATCATGGCGTGGCCGAACACCATCGACATCACGAAGCCGAGGAAGATGGCGTGCACGCTTGCGTCGTATCCGGGTTGGCCGAACTCGAGGCC
>JAJRYI010000298.1 GCA_024275815.1 Actinomycetes bacterium
GCGACGTACCTGACCGGCGCAGGGTTCCTCCAGGCTCAGTTCTACTCGATGTTCGGTCCGTTGATGATCATCGGTCTGGCTATCTCGATCGCAGTCGGTGCAACGGCATCAGAGGAGAAGAACGGCACGATGGACATCCTCCTGGCCGCACCCATCTCTCGCACATCGATCCTGATCCAGAAAACAGGCGTCGTCACGGTACTGGTCGGGACAGTCATCCTGGCAATGACGGGCGTGTTGTTGACCTTCAACGTTGTGCTCGACATGGGCATCAGTATCGAGAACGTCCTCGCTGCGAACCTCTCGCTCTGGCTCCTCGGCCTGGTGTTCGGTGGCGTCACCCTCCTTGTCGGCTCTTTCAGCGGCAAACCCTCAACGGCCATAGGGATAGGGACTCTGGCCGCGATCCTTGCCTGGTTCTCGAACGCTTTCGTAACCCTGTTCACCTGGCTCGAGATCCCTTCGAAGCTCAGTCCCTTCACCTGGTACCTCGAGGGCCCACCGCTTCTCGACGGTTGGAGTACCGGTCAAATGTGGTTGGTCATCGCCGCCATCGTGCTCGTCATCGCCGCCACCGCCCTGTTCAACCGGCGCGACATCGCAACCGAGAGCTCCGTCGTGCCCGAGTCTGCTTCACGTCACAAGAAGGCCAGAGCCATAGAGCCACGAGCCGTCCATCTTCTTGGCAATGTACTCGGCAAGTCGGTGTGGGATCGTCGACGCTCGGTGTGGGCGTGGGCCACCGCCCTGGCGTCTTTGATGTTGCTCACCTTCGCTGCGTGGCCGGCGTTCTCGGACAACTCGGCTGCCGTTGCAGACATGGTCAGCGCCATGCCGAAGGAGATGTTCGCCCTCTTCGGCATGACCGACCCTGATTCTCTGTCTACGGCTGCAGGGTTCATCTCATCTCGGACCTATCAGTCGGTTGGGCCGATTGTGATGCTGATCTTCGCCGTGAGCGCCGTATCGGGCCTCGTTGCGAAGGAGGAATCGAAGGGCATCCTCGACATGGTCCTATCGAACCCCCTCTCGAGACGGCGCATCCTCCTTGCCAAGGTCGCTGCCATAGCGCTCCTCTCGCTGTTCATCGGATTCCTGCTCACGATCTTCGGACTCGCCGGAAACTCCATATGGGGAACGGACCTCGATACCGTAAACGTCCTGGCAGCCAACGTCGGACTCGTTCTCCTTGCCCTGTGTTTCGGTGGCATCGCCCTCGGTGTCTGGTCACTTCTCGGATCCGGTCCATCGATCGGGATCACCGCAGCGATCGGCGCCGTGGCATGGTTCCTCAACGGCCTGGGATCGGTCGTCGATGGCCTCGCACCGTTCCGCATCCTGTCCCCCTTCTACTGGTACCTCGGTGACAAAGCTCCGCTTGCGAAGGGCTTTGAACCTCAGTACCTGCTCCTGCTCGCCGTGGCCTTCATCGGCACGACAGTCGCCGTGTGCCGTTTCGAGTCTCGCGACCTCGCTGTTTGAGTCCCACCCCTCTTCTTACGTAACTGAGACCACTATCTGGTGCTGGGTTACGCGAGAAAGGTCGATGGGTCGAATCAGGATCGAGCCACCACACCGTGGAGGTGGAGAGCAGCTTCCACCTCAGCCACCCCGACACATCGTTGCGCCTGCATCCCGACGGCACGGGCAGCGTTCACATTCATCTGATTGTCGTCGAGGAACAGAACCGCTCCGGGTGCCACGCCGAGGTCCTCGACCACGTGCTCGAAGATCTCTGCGTCGGGCTTCGTCATACCAAGCTCGTAGCTGAGGTAGCGACGAGGAAACAGCGCCTGGATCTTCTCGTGATCGACCTGGCTCTCCCAGTGCAGAGCACTTGTGTTGGAGAGAATCGCTCTCTCGACGACGCCGTCGAGCGACCGCACCAGATCTGCTGCGCCGGGAAACAACCCGCTCGGCCACGTTCGCAATCGTTCAAGCATCTCTGTGTCGCTGATAGGAAGACCGAGATCGGATACGAGGCGGGTGCAGAACTCGTGGGGCGAGATCCGTCCCGCGTCGAGGTCTCGCACGAGAGGGCTGGTGAGCCAACGCTCCCAGAACTCCGCATCGTCCTGCCACCCGTCGCCAAGTGCCTCGGCGAGCGGACCCAGTTCGACGAGAACTCCTCCCATATCGAACACGACAACCTCGATCTCACACACCGAAGTCACCTCGCCGGCATGTCGGCCAGGTCGACCTTCGCTGCCCGGCGACCCGCTCTGTCTGCGAGGACCATCCCGGTGAACACGAGGATCCCGCCGACGACGATTCCGGTCTGTAGCTCCTCACCGAGAAGGACGATCCCACCGATGAGGGCAACGAAGGGGACGAGGTACCCGATGAGTGATGCGTCGGTAGCCGAGATGTGCTCCAGAAGCCAGTAGAACAGCAGGAACGGCATGAAGGTCGCGGCCACGGCCATGAAGATCATCAACCCCCATCCGTTGGTCGTCACATCGCTCGGCACACCCTCGATGATGAGCATGGCGATGATCAACACCACCGCCGAGAATCCGAACTGGAGACCGGTCAACGTGATCGGGTTGTACTCACCTGCATGCCTCTTGGCGAAGGCGCCCCCGTATCCGATCGATACGACTGCGGTCAGGCCGAGGCCGACTGCCAGGAACGGCCTCCCCCCATCGCTGAGACCGGAGTCACCCGAGAGCAGCAGTGCTGCCACTCCGGTGAACGCGATGAAGAGCCCCGC
>JAJRYI010000299.1 GCA_024275815.1 Actinomycetes bacterium
CGATCGATCGCATCTGACAGCGGGGGTCTCGTCTCGGGGAACCAGGGACTCGTCACGACCCGGTCGACCCCATCGAGATGGGCCGCCGACCACGTCGACGCGAGTGCGGTCACATCACCCGAGACACCAGAGACATCGATCGGCCTTTCCTGATCGAACAACACGACCTCTGCCCCTTCATCAGCAGCCGTTGTCGCCGCGTCCATGATGCCAGCCAGACTCGCACCCAGGAACAGGTATCTCACGGGCTGATCGATCCCGGTCCCGAAACCCAATCGGCGTAGAAGAGCCCGATTCCAAACGCCACCATGATGCCCGACAGGATCCAGAAGCGGATGATCACGGTGGTCTCGGGCCAACCCTTGAGTTCGAAGTGATGGTGGATCGGCGCCATGCGGAATATCCGCTTGCCGAACCCTCGAAACGAGATCACCTGCAGGATGACCGACACCGTCTCCATCACATAGAGACCCCCGAGGATGACGAGCAGGAGTTGGGTGTTCGTGAGGAGCGCGAGCGCCGCCATCGCCCCACCGATCGCGTGCGATCCGGTGTCACCCATGATGATCTTGGCCGGTGCTGCGTTCCACCACAAGAAGGCGAGGGCGGCACCGAGGACCGCAGCGGCGAACACGGCGAGGTCGAGTGCCCCATCGACCTGGTAGAAGGTCGGGTTGCGTGACTGCCAGAAGGCGATGAGCACGTAGGCACCGAACACGAGGGCTGCGGAACCCGCAACGAGGCCATCGAGGCCATCGGTGAGGTTCACAGCGTTCGCCGTTGCGGTGAGCATGAACAACACGAGGAGGAAGAACAAGACGGGTCCCAGGTCGATGCCGAACGGTCGAGCGAACGACAGCTGATGGCTGACACCCGTGCGTGACGCCCCCCAGGCGAACGTGACGGCGATGAGGAGTTGCCCACCGAACTTCCAGCGTTTCGACAGGCCTTCGTTGCGCTTCTTCGCGTACTTCGCGAAGTCGTCGAAGAACCCGATGACGCCCATGCCGACGAGCGCGAAGAGGGCGAGGAGCGCCTTCTCGTCGAACTCCTGGGAGGAGAACCCGAACCCTGCACCGAAGGTGAAGAACTTGAAGTGGGCGATGACGTACCCGATCATCGCACCAACGACGATCACGATCCCGCCCATCGTTGGAACACCCTGTTTGTGCATGTGGCCTTCGACCTCAGCCTGGATGAACTGGCCGATGTTCCTCCGACGAAGCCCCTTGATGGCCACCGGGGTAGCGAAGATCACGAGTACGAACGCCAGCGCAGACGAGAGGAGGAGCGAGATCACGGTGTGGATTCCTTGATGAGGGCGAGGGCGAGACGCTCGAGTCCCGCCGAACGCGATGCCTTGACCACCACGACGTCTCCAGACTCGAGAACGCCCGAGAGAATATCCATCGCTGCTGTCGTATCGGTTGCATGCTCGACGATGTCGGGGGCTCCCAGGGCGTACCCGTGGTCGGCGCCGACGACGATCACCCTGTGGAACCCGAGTGATGCAGCGAGTCTGCCCATCGCGCGGTGCTCCTCCTCACACACGTTTCCGAGTTCCGCCATCGGGCCGAGCACCGCGATGGATCGTCCCGGCATGTGTGCGACGGTCTCGAGTGCAGCGGCCACCGACTGTGGGTTCGCGTTGTAGGCATCGTTGACGACCGTGTAGCGGCCCTCCCGGTGAACATCCATCCTCCACAGCGAGCCCACAGCGCCACGCATGCCTTCGATGAACGACTCGATCGGAAGGTCGAGCGCACGAGCGACCGATACAGCTGCTGCAGCGTTGTACGCCTGATGGGTCCCTGCCATGGCGAGGGACACATCGAAGGATCGAGAGCCGATCGTGAGTGTGAAACGCGAGCCGCCGTCGACGTCGACCCCCACCTGGGACACCTCGACGTCGGCAGGTGGTGAGCCGAAGGTGATGGTGCGTTGTGGTATAGGACGGGCGAGACGATCCTCGTGCGAAGGGAGGACCGCCGTACCGGCCGACCCGAGTGATTCGATGAGCTCGAACTTGGCATCTGCGAGGCCCTCGGGGGAACCGAACGTCTCGAGATGGACGACGCCGAGGTTCGTCACCACAGCAACGTCCGGTCGAATCGCAGGCGCCAACCAGGAGATGTGTCCCGTTCCGCGCGATCCGACCTCGACGACGAGCGCTGCCGCATCGAGTGGTGTGGCCAGCACGGTCAGGGGAACACCGACCTCGTTGTTGTACGAGCGAGGTGACGCCCATGCTCTCGGAATCCCCGCAGCGATGAGGTCCTTCGTCGACGTCTTGCCGGTCGAACCGGTGATGGCAACGACGGGGATCTCGAGCTCATCTCGACGTCGTACCGCGAGGGACCTGAGCGCTTCGAGCGTGTCATCGACCTCGATTCGCGGCACGACCTCGACGTGTCTCCCCCGGCCCACCACGACGGCAACCGCACCGGCCTCCACGGCGCCTGCTGAGAAGTCGTGACCATCGAAGTGCTCCCCTGCAACGGCGACGAACAACGCACCTGTATCGACGTTGCGACTGTCGATCGTCACCGACGCGACGCCGAGGGACGGGTCGCCGACGAGGTCTCCACCGAGGTGCTCCGCGATGTCACCGAGATGCCATCCCAGGTCGGTTCGACGCGATGTCACGGTGCCCTCCATCCGAGAGCTTCGAGCACGGCGCGTGCCGTGGTGCGGTCGTCGAACGGTTCGATCACGCCGTGTCTCTCGATGCCTTGCTCGTGGCCCTTGCCGAGGATGAGAACGATGTCTCCCGCCTCAGCCGCCTCGAGCGCAGCGGTGATCGCTTCTCGACGATCGATCACCGTCACTGCGTTCGCCCCTGGAGCCGTGTCTGCTCCACGTTGGACCTCTCTGGCGATCGCTGCGGGATCTTCAGATCTCGGGTTGTCGCTCGTGATGATCACAAGGTCGGCGAAGCGGACGGCGGCAGCACCCATCAGGGCGCGTTTGTCACGGTCACGGTCCCCGGCCGCTCCGATGACGGCGATCACGTTCCTTCCCGCCACGCTACGTGCTGCCTGGAGCACCTCTGATATCGCGCCGGGACTGTGCGCATAGTCGACGATCACCGTGAACGGGCCACCGTGCTCGATCACCTCCATACGACCGTCGACGACGGGAAGAGAGGCAAGACCGTTCACGATCGCATCCGTCGGAGTGTCGAGTGAGATCGCGATCGCTGCTGCGATCGCTGCGTTCGATACGTTGAACGATCCCATCACAGGGATCGCGAGGGCGAGTCGTCGGCCATCGTACTCGAGAACGAAACTCGTCCCCTCCGGGGTTCCCACTACATCGAGGAACCGGAGATCGGCGTCCTCCGACGCACCAACGCTCACACAGGCAACGTCGGCCAGCTCCGCCAGACGGCGGCCGTATGCGTCATCGATGTTGATGATGCCCCGCCGTGCGCGGTGCGAGTCGAAGAGCGCAGCCTTGGCTGCGAAGTACGTCGCCATGTCACCGTGAAAGTCGAGGTGGTCCTGGGACAGGTTCGTGAAGGCGACGACCTCGAAGGTGATGGCGTCGGCGCGATGGAGCTCCATTGCATGTGAGGACACCTCCATGGCAACGACCTCGACGCCGACGTCCCGCATCGTTGCGAGCAACTCCTGGAGGTCGGAGGATTCGGGGGTTGTGCGTTCGATCGGCACCGGCTCGCCGTCGATCCTCGCTCCGAGCGTTCCGATCACGCCCGCTTTGCGCTCCGCCGATCGCCATATCGACTCACACATGTGCGATACCGTCGTCTTACCGTTCGTCCCGGTGATCCCGACGATCGTGAGATCCTCGTCGGGCCTCCAGTACACGACGTTGGCAGCCCACGCCATGGCGGACCTCGTGTCGGGGACGACGATACAACCCACATCGGCGTCGATCGAGTGTTCAGAGAGAACCGCTACTGCACCTGCTTCGATGGCCGAGTCGATGAAGCGATGGCCATCGCTCGTGGCTCCTGTGATCGCGACGAAGAGGGAACCGGGTGTCACCTTGCGCGAGTCGTGGGTGATCGAGGACACGACGGTTTGTGGGCTCGTGACCGAACTCACATCGTCGAGCGATGCGGCGATCTCGGCGAGTGTGGCTCCGTCACCTGACATCTCATCCCCGATCGGGTGCCACGCCGAGCTGATGAAGAGCCGTCTGGGCTACTTCAGCGAAGACGGGCGCAGCCGAGGCGCCACCGAGCGAGAGGTCCACGCCATCGTCCCCCTTGCCCTGTGGCGTGTCGAGCACGATGGCAACGACGATCTTCGGGTCGTCGAGCGGAGCCATCCCGATGAACGACGCCGTCGTGGATTCCGTATAGACCCCCGTCTCGGCGTCGAACTTCTGGCTCGTGCCCGTCTTGCCTCCGGCTGTGTAGTCGGTCATGCGGGCACGTCGCCCCGTTCCCTCTTCCATGACGACCCGTCCGAGCATCCAGCGCATCGTCTGGGCGGTCTCGGCCGTGAGAACCTGGCGGGTTCGCGGATTGGTGAGCAAGCGACTGCCATCGGCCTGTTGGATCTCGCTCACGACGTAGGGCTCCACCCACACACCGTCGTTGGCGATCGTTGCGTAGACGGCTGCCATCTGCAAGGCCGTGGTCCCGACCGCGTACCCGATGGCGATCGACGATCCCGTGGTCGCCGTCCACTCCGATGGGGGGTCGAGCTTGCCGTGACGCTCTCCGGCAACGTCGATGCTCGACGGACTTCCAAGGCCGAACTTCGTCAGGTACTCGTAGTGGAGCTCAGGTCCGAGCCTGCGTTCGATCTCGATGGCTCCCACGTTCGACGAGCGTTTCACGACGTCAGCGACCGTCATCGATGGTCGGTTCCGTCCATGGTCTGCATACTCGAACTCGCCGATGGTGACCGTCGGGGGGGTATCGATGACCGTGTCCTTGGTGACGACCCCTGAGTCGATCGCCGCGGCGACGGTCACCGCCTTGAGCGTCGATCCGGGTTCGTACACGTCTGCAACCGCCCTGTTGCGCAGGGCATCGGGAGTCGCCGACGCCCGATCGTTGAGGTCGACACCCGGCCAGCTGGCCATGGCGAGGATCTCTCCTGTCTCAGGCGACAGAACGACCACAGCGCCGCCGAGCGCCGACGTGCGGGCAATGGCTTTGCGAAGCGCCTGCTCGGCAGCGAACTGGATCTCCCTGTCGATCGTGGTGACGAGGTTCGATCCCGGCACTGCCGGATCGAGACGGGTCTCGCCCTGGGGGATGACACGCCCGTACGGGTCACGCTCGACGACCATACGCCCGGGACGGCCTTGGAGCTCGGAGTCGAACGTACGCTCGAGACCTTCGACACC
>JAJRYI010000019.1 GCA_024275815.1 Actinomycetes bacterium
GTCGTAATCCGTCGAGACGGTCTCGGGGTTGCAGTTGACCATCACCGTCTCGTATCCGGCTTCCTCGAGGGCGAACGCGGCGTGAACACAGCAGTAGTCGAACTCGATGCCCTGACCGATCCTGTTGGGTCCCGATCCCAGAACGATCACGGTGCGCTCCCCTGGGTGCGGTGCCTCCGACTCGTCCTCGTACGTGGAGTAGAAGTACGGAGTGGCTGCGGAGAACTCTGCGGCGCACGTGTCGACGGTCTTGTAGGTGACCTCGATCCCGCAAGAGGAGCGAAGCGATCGTACGGCTTCCTCGTCCACTCCCCAAAGGTACGCGAGCTGCCCGTCTGAGAACCCCCACTGTTTGGCTTTACGGATCACGTGCTGGGAGAGGGGCTCCCTCTCGAGTTCGGTGCGCACGGATACGATCGCCGCTATCTGGTGGATGAACCAGGGATCGATGCCGGTTGCTGCAACGATGGTGTCGATATCGATACCGCGCCGAAGCGCTTCAGCCATCTGGAACAGGCGTTGGGGAGCCGGAGTGGAGACCGCCTCGATGAGGGCGGTGTCCGATAGGGGTCGGAGTTCCCCTTCCGTCGGGTCGGCGTTGAGGCCCATGCGTCCCGTCTCGAGAGAACGAAGCGCCTTTTGGAGCGCCTCGGGGAACGTCCTGCCGATCGCCATGGCTTCTCCGACCGACTGCATCGAGGTTCCAAGCACCGGACGTACCGAGGCGAACTTCGCGAAGTCGAACCTCGGGATCTTGACGACGACGTAGTCGAGCACCGGTTCGAAGGATGCCGGCGTGGCGTTGGTGATGTCGTTCGTGATCTCATCGAGCGTCATCCCGACGGCGAGCATGGCTGCGATCTTGGCGATCGGGAACCCCGTCGCCTTCGAGGCGAGAGCCGATGAGCGAGATACGCGGGGGTTCATCTCGATGATGATTCGCCTCCCGGTGACCGGATCGACCGCGAACTGCACGTTCGAGCCACCGGTCTCGACTCCGACGGCACGCAGACAAGCAATCGCTTCGTCGCGCATCTCCTGGTACTCGAGGTCCGACAGCGTCATTGCAGGAGCAACCGTGATGCTGTCACCGGTGTGCACGCCCATGGGATCGAGGTTCTCGATGGAGCAGACGATGACCGCGTTGTCGCAGCGGTCACGCATCACTTCGAGTTCGTACTCCTTCCATCCCACGATGGATTCCTCTATCAGGATCTCACCGACCGGAGAGGCTGCCAGGGCGGTTGCCACCGCGGCGCGGAACGCTTCGCGCGTGTGGGCGATCCCCGTGCCACCACCTCCGAGTATGAAACTCGGCCGGATCATCGCAGGGAGGCCGATCTCGTCGATCGCCAGCTCCGCTTCCTCGATCGAGGTGACGTAGCGTGCATCCAGCGTTGCTATACCGACGTCGTCCATGATCTCTTTGAACTTGCCACGATCTTCTGCCGCTTGTATCGCTGCGATCGACGCACCGATGAGTTCGACGCCGTGCCTCGAGAACACGTCTCGTTCTGCCATCTCCATCGTCACGTTGAGCGCCGTCTGGCCTCCGAGAGTCGGCAGCACCGCGTCGGGTCGTTCCTTGACCAGGATCGCCTCGATGGTGTCCGCTGTTATCGGCTCGATGTACGTTGCATCTGCGAACTCTGGATCGGTCATGATCGTCGCCGGGTTCGAGTTCACGAGGATGATCCGGTACCCGAGCTCCTTGAGGACCTTCACCGCCTGGGTCCCCGAGTAGTCGAACTCGCAGCCCTGTCCGATGACGATGGGCCCGGACCCGATGATCAGGATCGATCGAATGTCCTTGCGCTCAGGCACGGGCGCCTCCAACAGTTGCAGCGAACCGATCGAAGAGGACCGAGGCGTCGTTCGGACCGGGGGCCGCCTCAGGGTGGTACTGGACGGAGAAGGCCTCGATATCGCGGCACGCCAATCCTTCGTTCGTTCCGTCGTTGAGATTCTGGTGGGTGGCGTCGATGATCCCGAAAGCGGACTCGACGGCGGGGGCAGCGCGATCGGGTGTCGGCAGGCCGTGCACAGCCGGCGGGTCTCCTCCGGCGAGGGACCACAGGTCGACGGCGAAGCCGTGGTTCTGTGCGGTGATCTGGATGGTTCCCCCATCGAGCGCACGAACCGGGTGGTTCCCTCCGTGATGCCCGAACGGCAGTTTGTATGTCCGGGCGCCGAGCGCCAATGCCAGGAGTTGATGCCCGAGGCAGATGCCGAACACGGGAACCTTTCCGAGCAGCTCGCGGATCGCGTCGATCGGGCCGGAGAGTGGTTCGGGGTCTCCGGGGCCGTTGGAGAGGAAGACGCCATCGGGGCGGAGCGCCGTGACGTCGCCGGCCGGTGTCGAGGCCGGTACGACGGTCACAGCGAGTCCCCGTGCGGTCATGGCATCGATGATCGCTCGCTTGATCCCGAAGTCGAAGGCGACCACGTGCCCACGCTCCTGCCCGAGGGCTCCGCGGTGATAGACGTGAGAGGTCGTGACACCACTCACGAGATCGACACCGACCAACGGTGGGGTGGCTGCGGCGATGGCGCGCAACTCTGAAACGTCGATGTCGGTGCCCATGGCGACCGGCATCGCCCCGAACTGCCTGATGCGGCGTGTGAGGCGACGGGTGTCCACACCCGAGACGGCGAAGACGTCGTTGGCGATGAGGTACTCACGGAGGGTCCCCTGTGACCGCCATGAGGACGCCACCATCGAGATCGAGCGCATCACGACCCCCGCTGCACGGACACGATCGGCCTGGTCGTCCTCGCCCGTGACGCCGTAGTTGCCGATATGAGGGGAGGTGAAGGTGATCACCTGGCCTGCGTAGGAGGGATCCGTGATGATCTCCTGGTACCCCGACATCGAGGTGTTGAAGACGATCTCACCCGTGGTGATGCCCTCTGCTCCCACGGCGACACCTCTCAGGACCGTGCCGTCGGCGAGCGCGACGACAGCAGGCTTCATGAACCTGCCTCGTAGGTGATCTTTCCAGACAGGAGCGTTGCACGCACACTCCCCGTTCGTTGCGTTCCGAGATACGGTGCGTTCCTCGACCTGGATCTCGTCGTCTCCGGCGTCCACTCGGCAACCGGGTCGAAGACGACGAGGTGTGCCGGTTGGTCCGCCGCGAGTGCGAGGCCGTGGGCGGGGATCTGTCCGATACTCGCCGGTGTCATCGAGAGTGCTTCGAAGAACCGAGCCATGTCGTCACCGATTGTCTCGACGGCGACCGATGCTGCCCATTCGAGTCCGGTTACGCCGTTGGGTGCATGCTCGAACGGCACCTCCTTCTCTCTCGCGGCGTGCGGGGCATGGTCCGTTGCAACGATGTCGATCACGCCGTCACGCACTCCCTCGCGAAGAGCCTCGCGATCGGTTTCGCTGCGAAGTGGAGGCATCATCTTGAAGTCCGGATCGGTCGTTTCGACATCGTTGTGGTCGAACGTCAGATGATGCGGAGTGACCTCGCACGTCACCGGCAACCCATCTGCTTTCGCTGCGGCGACCAACTCGACACCCCTCGCCGTCGAGACATGCTGGACGTGGTACCGCACACCGGTGAGGCGGACGAGCGCCAGATCCCTCGCGATGACGATCTCTTCAGCCTCCGACGGGATCCCGTACATTCCGAGCCGTGATGACACGGTGCCTTCGTGCATGCAGCCGTGGGCGCTCAGTGTCGAATCGACAGCGTGCTGTGCAACGACGCCCCCGAGATTGGCGATGTAGTCCATTGCGAGGCGCAGAACCGCGGCGTTGTCGAGTGACGTCCCGTCGTCGGTGAAGATCCGGACTCCGGCGTCCCACAACTCGTCGATGTGTGCCATGTGCTCGCCGAGGCGTCCCATCGTGATCGCTCCCGCAGGGAAGACGTCGGCGTAGCCGATGCGACGGGCCCGCTCAGAGACGTAGAACGCGATCTGGGCGTTGTCGATGGCAGGAACGGTGTTCGGCATTGCCACGACGGCCGTGTACCCGCCGGCGGCCGCTGCGGCCGTTCCCGTGGCAATGTCCTCTTTCCACTCCTCGCCCGGCTCACGCAGATGCGTGTGGAGGTCGACGAGTCCTGGACCAACCCATGCACCGGAGGCATCGATCATCTCGGATCCTTCCAGGCCACTGCCGAGTGCAGCGATGAATCCATCTGCTATGCCGACATCGATCTGTTCGATGCCGGTGCGGGTGAGTACGGATCCACCAGAGATCACGATGTCAAACATCGGAGTCACCTCCCAAGAGTGCAAAGAGCACGGCCATGCGGGCCGCCACGCCGTTGGTCACTTGTTGCAGGACGAGTGCACGCTCGTAGTCGGCGACATCGTGGCCTATCTCGACGCCTCTGTTCATCGGGCCCGGGTGCATGACGACGGCGTCGGGTTTGAGGCGGGCGAAACGTGCGCTGGTCATCCCGTACCGGTTCGTGTACTCGGGCAGTGATGGGAACACGGAACCTCCACCACGTTCGGTTTGGACACGAAGGAGGTACACGACGTCCATCTTCTCCATGACCGCATCGAGATCCGTACTCGTCGCGGCGGGCCACCTGGTCGTGTCGACGGGGAGGAGCGTCGGCGGTGCCACGAGGGTGACGTTGGCTCCGAGTGTCGCCATCGCGAACATGTCCGAGCGAGCAACACGTGAGTGCTTGATGTCTCCGACGATGGCGATCTCGAGTCCGTCTAGGGATCCGAAGCGCTGCTTGATCGTCAGACAGTCGAGGAGTGCCTGGGTGGGGTGCTGATGGGCGCCGTCGCCGCCGTTGACGATCGGGATGTCGAGCCACTCCGCCAAGCGCCACGGCGTGCCCGTCGCACCGTGACGTACGACCATCAGGTCGACACCCATGGCGTGTACGGTGAGCGCCGTGTCCTTGAGCGACTCCCCCTTGGACAGCGACGAAGTTCCGGGCGAGAACGACATCGTGTCCGCAGACAGTGCCTTGGCGGCCTTCTCGAAGGACATCCTGGTGCGTGTCGACGGCTCGAAGAACATCGTTGCGACCGTCTTGCCCCGCAGCGCAGGAACCTTGGGGATGGGCCGTGTGAGTACCTCGGCGAACTCGTCTGCGTCGGTGAGCAGGTTCTCGAGCGTCTCTCGCTCGAGGCCTTCGGTGGTGAGGAGATGGTTCACGATGCTGCCTCCTTGCCTATCCAGACCCCGTCGTCACCATCGATCTCGCGGAAGCGGACGGACACGTGCTCCTCGAGGGATGTCGGAATGTTCTTGCCCACGTAGTCGGCGCGTATCGGGAGCTCACGATGGCCTCTGTCGACGACGACTGCGAGTTGTACAGCTGCTGGACGACCGAGGTCGGCAAGCGCGTCGAGAGCGGCACGGATGGTGCGACCGGTGAAGAGGACATCGTCTGCGAGAACGACGGTCTTGCCGTCGAGATCCTCAGGGATGTCCGTCGGGCCGATACGGGTCCGCGGTCGCGTGTCGATGTCGTCGCGGTACATGCCGATGTCGAGGGAGCCGGCGATGACCGCCTTTCCTTCGATCTCGCTCAGTGCCGAGGCGAGGCGGTCGGCGAACGGTCTGCCTCTCGTCGGGATGCCGAGCAGGACCGTTGCATCGAGTCCGTGGTTGCGTTCGACGATCTCGTGTGCGATGCGTCGTGTCACTCGCGTGAGATCATCCCCATCCATCACCTGCCGCATGACGGGTCCTTTGCTTTCGTGGGTACAGAAACAGAAAAGCCGCACATCGAGATGTGCGGCAGCCAGCGTTTGCTCATAGTCGTTCCTTCTCGGCCTCACAGGACCGGGTTAAAGGTTGCTTGTCATGGGCACTGTAGTACGAAGATCAGCCAAGGGCGGATTCGGTCACTGAGATGACCGTTCACAGCCGCGAACCCGGGCCAGCTCTGGCTGCTTGCGCTTCGCCGGTGAACGGTACACGACAAACGGAGAACGACCGATTCCTACTCGCTGGTCTTCTCCGTGTCCGATCCTTCCTTCGCATCGGCTACCGCCGAGAGGATGCCGTTCACGAACGCACCGCTCTTTGCGGTCGAGAACTCCTTGGCGAGTTCCACACATTCATCGATGACGACACCGAGCGGCACGTCGGTGAAGAGCAGTTCGAAGGTACCGAGCCGCAGGATGTTCCGATCGACGGCAGGCATACGTTCGAGGCGCCATCTCGTGGAAGCTGCGCCGATCGCGGCATCGATGACGTCCTTGTTCTCCCACGCACCCTCTGCAAGTGATGCTGCCCTCGCCGAGACCTTGGTGATGTCGATCGCATCCATCGATCGGGCATCGGCGGCGTAGAGCGCTCCGAGAGCTCCGATTCTCGCTGCGTCGGCCGTCATGTCACACGAGTGATGTACCCACCGGTGCGGGTGTCCACCTTGACGACGTCACCCTGCTCGACGAAGAGCGGTGCCTGGATGACGCGCCCGGTCGAGAGTGTGACGGGTTTGGTCGCACCAGAGACCCTGTCCCCTTTGACACCGGGCTCTGCGAACGTGACCTCGAGTTCCACGGACGCCGGAAGCTCGATATCGACGGGGGTCCCTTCGAACATGGCGATTCTGACGGTCATCCCGTCCGAGAGGAAGTCTGCGTTGCCACCTACGAGATCGAAGGAGACGTTCATCTGCTCGTAGGTCTCTCCGTCCATGAAGTTGAAGCCCATGTCGTCTTTGTACAGGAACGTGTAGTCCCCTCGATCGATACGTGCCTTCGGGACGTTCTCCCCGGCCCGGAACGTCTTGTCGAGGACGGCGCCTGTGCGGACGTTCTTCAACTTCATACGAACGAACGCCTTCCCCTTCCCCGGCTTGACGTGTTGGGATTCCACTACGGAGAAGAGGCCTTCGGGTAGGTTCAATGCCATGCCTGGTCGTACGTCGTTGGTAGAGATCATGGCGGAGTCCTCCTGGGCGGGTTAGCGGCGTCTATGCGAGGTCGATGCCTGCGAGGGCGGCTCGTACGGTAGCGTCGTTCGGGTGTATGAGCACAGGCGATCCGAACTCTTCCAGGAGCACCATTCGTAGCCCTCCCGAATCTCGTTTCTTGTCCAACGCCATCATCGCTCTCACCGCCTCGGCTTCTGCCTCTGGAGCTGTGAGCGGGAGTCCCATCTTCGCCAACACGTCACGTTGTCGCGTGGAGCCGGTGAAGTCCAGGTGGTGGGCAGCGGCGTGACCGGCTGCGACCATCCCGATGGCAACCGCTTCTCCGTGGGGTCGCCCGGTGGTGGACTCGATCGCGTGCCCAACGGTGTGGCCGTAGTTGAGGATCGCCCGTGAACCACGCTCCGTGAAGTCCTCGTTCACGACTCCTACTTTGACGGCAACGGAACGGTTGACGATGTCCTCGAGGTCGGTGTCGATCCCGTCTGCCTCGAAGGCCTCGATGATCTGCGTATCTGCGATGAACCCGGTCTTGACCGCTTCTGCCGCTCCGATGATCTTGTGTCGCCGGGGAAGCGCATCGATCGTATCGATGTCGACGATCACCGCTTCAGGATGTGAGAAGACCCCGGCGAGGTTCTTTCCGTCGACGTTGACTGCCGTCTTGCCTCCGATCGCCGCATCGACCGCTGCCAGGAGTGTGGTCGCGACGTACATCGCCGATACGCCGCGCAGATAGGTTGCAGCGATGAAGCCGGTGACATCGGTGAGCGCTCCCCCGCCGACACCGATCACTATGTCGTCCCTGGTGAACCTGGCACCGTTGAGGAAGCGGTAGACGTCTTCGACGACACCGAGTTGCTTCGCCTCCTCACCGTCGGGCAGTGTGTAACCGGACACTTCGTACCCGGCACCCTGCAGATCGTTCGCGAGGCGTTCGGCGAGGCGAACCGTCGAGGGCTGGCAGAGGACGGCTACTCGTTGACCGGCACGTCGTGTGAGCAGCTCAGGGAGCATGCTCGAGACTCCACGGCCGACCAGGATCGTCGATACAGGCTCATCGCCCCTCCAGATTACGTGCCTACGCATTCCATGACCTCCCTCGTGATCTCGTCCATGTCTCGTGACGTGGTGTCGACGATGATGTCGGCAGCGGCTCGATAGACCTCTTGTCGTGCGACCGCTATCCGTTCGATGTCACCTTCGCCGGCGAGCAGAGGCCGATCCTGGGACGCTTGTGAGAGGCGATCGATGAGGGCTTCGGGTGCAGCGGTGAGCAGAACCATCGTTCCCGTCGCCCGCATGGCCGCGATGTTGTCCTGGTCGAGGACGACGCCTCCTCCGGTCGACACGACGCTGGCAGGACCTTTCGCGATCGTGCGGATCATGGAAGCTTCGAGTTGACGGAACACGGCTTCGCCTTCGCCGAACAGGTCGTCGATCTCCTTGCCGGTTCGGGTGACGATCCACTCGTCGACGTCGATGAACGGCATACCTATCGCCGTAGCGAGACGCGCTCCCACTGTGGTCTTGCCCGTTCCCATCATGCCGATCAGCCAGACGTGTTTCATCAGAACGATGCAATGCGTGTCCGGTAGGCGTCACAGTTCGCACGTAGATCGCCCACAGTGTCGCCACCGAAGGACCTCGTGACCTCGTTGGCGAGGACGTAGGCCACCATCTGTTCTGCGACGACGCCGGCCGCCGGCACCGCGCAGACGTCGCTGCGTTCCCTGAACGCTTTCGCTTCCTGCCTGGTGGTCACGTCGACCGTATCGAGGGCACGCATGAGCGTCGCGATGGGTTTCATGTACGCGGTCACCCGGAGAACGTCCCCTGTGGTCATGCCACCTTCGAGGCCGCCGGCGCGGTTCGTGCGCCGGGCGTAGGATTCGTCGGCCCAGATGATCTCATCGTGGGCTTTGGAGCCTCGCGATCGAGCCTGGGTGAGACCATCGCCGATCTCGACGGCTTTGATCGCCTGGATGGACATGAGCGCACCCGCAAGGAGTCCATCGAGTTTCCTGTCCCAGTGCACGTGACTTCCGAGTCCGGCCGGAAGACCGTAGCTCAGAACTTCCACGGCACCACCGAGCGTGTCGCGGTCGGCCTTCGCCGACTCGATCTCAGCGATCATCTCAGATTCTGCCTCTGCATCGAAGACCCGGACCTGTGAAGAATCGATCTTCGCGAGGTCTCCAGGTACCGGCAGGTCGAGACCACCCGGCACGGTCACCGAGCCGATGGCGGTCACGTGCGACAAGACCTCGACTCCGACCTCGCCGAGCAACTGCTTGGAGAGGTAGCCGACGATGGTGCGTGCAGCGGTTTCACGTGCGGAGGCCCTTTCGAGGATGTCTCGTGCATCGTGTGTGTCGTACTTCATCATCCCGACGAGGTCGGCGTGACCGGGCCTCGGCGTCGTTTCGACCTTCGTCGCAGTGCCACCAGGGTCGGGTGACATCTCCTCCTGCCAACGGGGCCACTCTGTGTTGCGTATGAGCACGCTCACCGGTCCGCCGAGGGTCCGCCCGAAGCGAATCCCGCCGAGGATCTCGACCTCGTCCTTCTCGAGGCGCATCCGCGGTCCCCGACCGAACCCGAGCCTGCGACGTGCGAGCTCACCCGAGATGCCGTCCGACGTCACCGTCACGCCGGACGGGAGTCCTTCAACGGTCGCGACGAGGCCGGGGCCGTGGGACTCTCCCGATGTGATGAAGCGCAGCATGAACCGACAGGCTAGTGCCGCCGGTGCGGTCGGGCGCTTCGATGCTCGCGCTAGATTCGGCACATGCATCCCAACATGGGCCCAAC
>JAJRYI010000300.1 GCA_024275815.1 Actinomycetes bacterium
AGGGAGGGCGATCGAGCGGCTCGCCGACATGGGGGTCAAAGTCTCGATCGATGACTTCGGCACCGGATACTCCTCCCTGCGGCATCTCCAGAGCCTGCCGATCAGCGCTCTCAAGATCGACGAGACCTTCGTTCGTGAAGCGCATCAACGCCCGGAGTCTGCAGCCGTTGCCGACGCGGTCATCTCGATCGCACGCTGTTTCGACCTCGAAGTCATCGCCGAGGGTGTCGAGACCCAGGAGGAGCTCTCGATGATGCGTTCCCTCGGCTGCAACAGGGTCCAGGGGTATCTGATCGCCAGGCCGCTGCATCCCAAAGACGTGATGGCTTTCATCGACAGCTACGACAAGACACTCTCGTTCGCTCGTGTCGAGGCCCGCGACTAGATTCGCGGCGACTCATCGACGACGACCGGTATCGTTGTCTTCCCCCACCCCCTTACAGAGGCTGTCTTTCATGCTGCTTGTGCGAAACGTGACGATCGAAGCAGGAGCGCGCACGCTCCTGTCGGATGTCTCGTTCTCCGTCCAGCGCGGGGACAAGGTCGGCCTCGTCGGGCCGAACGGCGCCGGCAAGACCACCCTGATGCGTGTCCTTGCACAAGGTGAGCGTCCCGTTGCAGGGTCCGTCGTGCGCTCCGGCGTCATCGGGTACCTCGCTCAGGAAGTGTCCCTGTCTGAGGTCGACGACCAGAGCGCGCTCGAACGGATCCTCACCGCCCGCGACATCGGCGACATCGAACGGCGGATGGAGAAGACCCGCAAGGCGATGGAAGGCGTATCGGACGCCGAGCGTGACAAGCTCATCCACCGTTTCTCGAGACTCGAGGACGAGTTCACCGTACGTGGTGGGTACATTGCAAAGGCCGAGGCCAAGCGTTTCGCTTCGGGACTGGGGATCGGCGTGAACGAGCTCGACCAGCCGGTCGCCACGATGTCGGGTGGTCAGCGTCGCCGTGTCGAACTCGCCCGGATCCTCTTCGCCGAGACCGACACGTTGATCCTGGACGAGCCGACGAACCACCTCGACCTCGACGCCAAGGCGTGGCTCATGGCGTTCCTCGGCGACTACCCGGGAGGCGTCCTCGTCGTGAGCCACGACCTGCCGCTACTCGACGCATCCATCACTTCGGTGCTCGCCGCCGGTGATGGTGGGATCGAGCCGTACCGGGGCAACTACACGTTCTACCTCGCCGAGCGCGAACGGCGCCACGAGCAGCGTCTCGCCGAACGCAAGCATCAGGATGCAGAGATCGCCCGTCTCGAGGCCGGGATACGACGCTTCAAGGGGTCGACGGAGAAGATGGCCAAGAGGGCCCGATCGTGGGAGACCAGGGTCGAGCGGATGCAGGCGGATCTCGTCGACGTAGCGCGTGAGGTACGTGCGATCAACGTGACGTTCCCCCAGCCTGAACCGTCGGGGAAGGTACCGCTGCGGGCCGAAGGCCTTGCCAAGGCGTACGGGCACAACGTCGTGTTCGTCGACGTCGACGTGATCATCGATCGGGGTGACCGGTTGATCATCATGGGCCTCAACGGTGCTGGAAAGACCACCCTGCTGCGGATCCTCGCTGGAGTCGAGGAGCCCGACATCGGGGAAGTCTCCGTCGGGTACAAGGTCTCCGTCGGGTACTACGCACAGGAGCATGAGGACATCGACCCGGAGCGATCGGTGCTCGACCACATGCGTGACGTGTCGGGTCTTCCCGACAAGGAGTTGCGCGGCGTCCTCGGCCTGTTCCTTCTCGCAGACAAGATCGATCAGGAAGCAGGGACCCTCTCAGGAGGGGAGCGCACCAAGCTCGCCCTTGCACGCATCGTCGTGGGGAGACACAACGTCCTGCTGCTCGACGAGCCGACGAACAACCTCGATCCACAAGCGAAAGAGGCGCTCCTCCTCGCGTTGCAACGCTACGAGGG
>JAJRYI010000301.1 GCA_024275815.1 Actinomycetes bacterium
CCGACGACGGTGGCGGTAGACGTCGGGTTCTTCGAACGGCTCGTTGATTTCGCCCACCGAAACGACGTGGTCATCGTCCACGACTTCGCCTACGCCGACATCAGCTTCGATGGGTATCGGCCCCCATCCTTGTTGCAGGTCGATGGAGCCAAGGACGTAGCTGTCGAGCTCTACACGCTTTCCAAGTCCCACTCGATGGCGGGATGGCGAGTCGGGTTCGTCGTTGGAAACGCCGAGATCGTCGCCGCTCTCGGCCAGCTGAAGTCCTATCTCGACTACGGAACGTTCCAACCCATCCAGATCGCTTCGATCATCGCGTTGAACGAACACGACGCGTACATCGATGAGGTCGTCGACGTCTACCGTACGCGTCGTGACACGTTGATCGAGGGTCTCCATCGAGCAGGATGGGAGGTCGAGGCCCCCAAAGCCACCATGTTCGTGTGGGCACGGATCCCGGAGCGTTTCATCGATCGTGGAAGCCTCCAGTTCGCCTTCGACCTGCTCGACCATGCCCAGGTCGCCGTGAGCCCCGGTATCGGTTTCGGACCGTCGGGGGACCAGCACGTCCGTTTCGCACTCGTCGAGAACGAACAACGCATCTCCCAGGCCATGCGCAACATCCGAAGGTACCTGTCGGTCGGAACACCGTCGTGAAACCGGTTCGCGCCACGACAGGTCACAACGTCGTCACCGATTCGGGTTAGGAAGAACATGAGCTACGCGGTGCTGTTCCCAGGCCAGGGCAGTCAGAGTGTCGGGATGTGCCCCGACGTGCGACAACAGCGATCCGATGTGCTCGGGCAGGCAGCCAACGATGTGCTCGGCTGGAATCTCGATCAGATGATCGCCGAGGGCCCTGCGGAGGAACTCCTCAAGACCCAACACGCTCAACCGGCACTGTACGCAACCTCGTACGCCCTGTGGAGCGAGTTCGCAGCTGCAGTCGAGGTACCGCCATCGGCTGGGGCAGGCCACTCGCTCGGCGAGTACACGGCACTTGCAGCAGCAGGGGTCTTTTCGTACGTCGAGGGTCTCGCGCTCGTGGCTCGACGCGGGTTGGCGATGGCAGACGCTGCGGCACACACCTCGTCGGGCATGGCGGCACTCATCGGTGCCGACCTCGAGACGGCCGAAAACGTTGTGTCGCTCCGACGCTCGAGCGGCGGTGATCTCTACGTTGCCAACATCAACGCTCCAGGCCAGATCGTCGTAGCCGGTGCCACGGTCGACCTCGAGTGGCTCGTTGCCAACGCCAGGGACCACGGGATTCGCCGGGCGATGATCCTCAAGGTGGCTGGAGGGTTCCACTCGCCGTTCATGGCTCCGGCGGCTGGCGTCCTGAGTGAGGCGCTCGAAGGAGTGGCGATGGGTCCCGCGCACTTCGCCGTATACGCGAACGTCTCGGCGGAACCAACGACCGATCCCCGCAAGACGCTGAGCGAGCAACTGACTGCGCCCGTTCGCTTCTCCGAGACGCTCTCGGCCATCGCCGCCTCGGGCATCGACACGTTCATCCACATCGGTCCCGGCGACGTCACAGCCGGACTCGCCAAACGGACCGTGGATGGCGCAACGATCCACGTCGTGTCGAGCATCGACCAAGCGCGTGAAGTCGCGAGTGTGGTGTCCGTACAATGACTCCCTCAGGGAAGGAACCACAGTCATGAACGCCACTATCAC
>JAJRYI010000302.1 GCA_024275815.1 Actinomycetes bacterium
ATCGGCGGACGACATCGCAGGCGTACTGCGCTCCAATGGAATCGTCGACATCGAGGGCTATCGCAAGCTCGGCCGCAATCAGCTACGCGTTGCCACGTTCCCGAATACTCCCACTTCGGACGTCGAGATGCTCACCGCCTGTATCGACCACGTCGTCCAACAGCTGTGATCTGGGTCGTAGCGGTCCTGGCGCTCGCTCTCGGTGCCGCCGTCTTCGAGGATGCGAACGGCCACGCCGGCCGTTTCCTCAAGATGTCAGCTTCGACCGCGGTCATCGGTTTCCTGCTCTGGTCGGCACAGGATCCCTCCCCGTACCTGTGGATGCTGCTCGGGGCACTCACCTTGTCGTGGATCGGAGACCTTGCCCTCTCCTTCAAGGGTCGACAGGCGTTCATCGTCGGTCTCGTCGCTTTCGCAGGTGCCCACGTCGTCTACACCGGTGCCTTCGTCGTACGTGGCTCGATCGATCCCGTCATCCTCGTAGTCGCCGGTGCAGCGATGTCCATCTTCGCTGTCGTGATCCTCAAATGGCTTGCTCCACACCGACCGGACGAACTCGCAACGCCGCTCATCTTCTACATGGTCGTCATATCGGCCATGGTCACGACTGCGTTCGCGACCCAGGGCGAGGCTCTCGACGTACGCATCCCTCTCGGAGCGATCGCCTTTGCAGCGTCTGACGTTCTCGTTGCCAAACAGCAGTTCGTCACACCGACCCGATGGAACCGGATCGTCGGCCTTCCCCTGTACTTCGCTGCTCAGCTCCTCCTCGCCGCGTCGGTGTGAGCGGACACACGACCCCACGTGAGTACCCTTGAGGCATGCTCAACCTGATGGTCATGCGGCACGGGAAATCGGACTGGAACGCTGGAGCCGGAGAAGACCACGGGCGCCCGCTGTCGCATCGTGGCGTCCAGTCGGCCGAACGCATGGGGGAGGTCGTCCGCGAACTTGGATCGGTCCCCGATCTCGTGATCTCCTCGACCGCTGTGCGCGCAAGGGCTACCGCCGAACTTGCTCGCATCACCGGCGGATGGGATTCCCGGCTGCTTCTCGATAGCGATCTCTACGGGGCATCGGTGGAAGGTACCTTCGATGTCATATCCGGCCACGGTGGTGACTGTGAGCGCATCATGATCGTGGGACATCAGCCAACCTGGTCCATGGTCGTCAAACGTCTCACGGGGGCGACGGTGGCGATGAGAACCGCAGCCATCGCAGACATCGAGATCAGCGCAGCCGACTGGAAGGACATCGGTAACGCACCCGCAACGTTGATCACGCTCCTGCAGTCTCGCGCGTTCCTCCCGACGTAGCCCGGGCAACACGATTGAACACCCACGACGAACGACAGGGAACAGCACGATGATCGATCTGAGAAGCGACACCATCACCACACCGTCGAGCGCGATGCGCTCTGCGATTGCGGATGCGATCGTCGGCGACGACGTGTACCACGATGACCCCACCGTGAACCGACTAGAGGAACTCGTAGCCGGCCTCCTCGGGAAACAGGCCGCCATGTACGTTCCCACCGGGACGATGTCGAACCAGATCGCCGTGCGCATGCACACCCAACCCGGGGACTCCGTCGTGCTCGAGGCCACAGCACACATCGCTGCCCACGAGATGGGCGGAGCAGCGCATCACTCCGGGGTGACCCTCAAGGGGATCACCGGAAGGCTCGGCGTGTTCGACGCCGAAGATGTCCTCAACCAGGTGCCGGTTCCCCACCCGTCGCTGCCGTCCTACCTCTTCGAACCCCACACGCTGCTGTGCATCGAGAACACCCACAACGAGGCCGGGGGAACCATCTGGCCCCTCGAGACGATCGATGCCGCCACCACGACTGCAGCAGAGTTGGGCCTCGCCACGCACCTCGACGGTGCCCGCCTGTGGAACGCTTCGGCAGCGACGGGGATCGACCCTGCACGGTACGCCTCGGCCTTCGACACGGTCAGCGTCTGCTTCTCGAAGGGGCTCGGAGCCCCCATCGGATCTGCGCTCGTCGGCGATGCCGACTTCATCGAGGAGGCTCGACGGTTCAAACAGATGTTCGGTGGCGGGTTCCGTCAGGCGGGCCTCATCGCTGCAGGTGCCCTGTACGCGCTCGATCACAATCGTGATCGGCTCCTCGACGACCACGCGAACGCAACGAGATTCGCAACGACGCTCTCCCGGATCCCTGCGATCACCGTCGACCTCGAGTCGGTGCAGACCAACATCGTGTACTTCGACGTCGACGACCCGGTCATCGTCGTCGATACATGCCTCAGCGAGGGCCTTGCAATGCTCGTCCTCGGCCCGACACGCATCAGGGCGGTGTTCCACCTCGACGTCTCTGCGGCCGATACCGACGCAGCCATCGAGATCGTACGACGAGTCACCGAAACCACCATGTAGCGACCGATACCTGGAGGAGATCGCCATCAGGGTTCTTCCCCATCGACAATCCGCAGCAGCACGGAGACAATGTCACCATGGCTACGAAACAGACGAGTCGACGAATCCTCACAGCGTTGGCAGCAGCCATGGCGGCCCTCATCTTCGCGGCGATCCTTCTCGCGATCCAACCACCGCGGATACTCGATCCTGCAACTCCCGAAGGCACGGCACAGGGGTACTACCAGGCGATCAACGACGGCGATCAGGAGGCGGCGCTCGCGTACCTCGATGCTGACCTGGTACAAAGATGCGACCAGTACGCCTTGTACTACCGGTTCGGAAACCGTGAGGATGCCAGCATCAGTGTCGTGATCCTGACGACGGAGATCGACGGGAACAAGGCCTCGGTGGACGTCAGGGTCACCGAGAACTACGGCGGGGAACCCTTCGGCGGCGGAACGTACCGTCACGACGAGACACTCCAGATGGAGCGCCGCGGCGACCGTTGGATGATCCTCGGAGTTCCTTGGCCCTGGGACCCGTACATGTGTGACGTGGAGAAGTGACGATGGGCCTGCTCCTCCCCCTCTTCGGCTCCTTCATCCAGTTGGCGGTCGTTGGAGGCATCGTGTACCTCATCGTTCGGGTCATCTCCAACCGTTCCAAACACCCCAGCCAAGGAACCGGCACATCGATACGTCGGTTCTTCCTCTACACACTGATGCTCGTGACGCTCCTCCTCAGCGGGATCGGTGTCGCCGGATTGATCTTCACAGCAGTGTCGGCCGGTTCACAGATCACCCGGGACACGACGGCCATTGCCATGTCGCTCGCATTCACCTTGGTTGGAGTCCCGGTGTACGTGGGCATCGCGGTCTTCACCCGGCGGCGCCTCGAGGACGATTCGCTCGAGCGGGACTCTTTCGGTTGGTCCGCCTATGTCACCGTTGCTCTCCTCGCATCGCTCGTCGCCGTCATGTCGCTTCTGACCACCATCGTGGGAGATGCCCTCACCGAATCCATCATCGATCGTTTGCTGTTGATCCATGTGGTGGTCTGGGGCGGTGTATGGATGGGCCACTGGTTCGCCGTGTTACGTTGGAAGCCGGGGATTGGAGCCAACGCCCATCTGCTCCTCGGCTCGGCAGCGGGCCTGATCACCACGGTGATCGGAGCGACCACACTCGCCATCGCCACGTTCGAGACGCTCTACGCCTCCTTGTTCCTCGATGTTGTCGTCGGTCGAGATGCCGAACATCTCGTTCGCCCGCTGATCGTCGTGCTCGTCGGCCTCCCCGTGTGGTGGTGGTACTGGCTGCGACACAGTCGCCACAGCGAACGCACCTCCATGTGGCACGCCTACGTGCTGCTCCTCGGTGTTCTCGGTGGGGTGGTTCTGACGATCTCCGGGGCAGGCGTACTGCTCTACAGCGTCCTGGGGTGGCTGATCGGCGATCCTTCAGCTACCTCGCCTGCGGCCCACTTCGCATCGATACCCGGTGCCCTTGGCTCGGTGATCACCGGAAACGCCCTCTGGGCGTACCACGCGCACGTACTCGGGCATCGAGCCCTGCGAACCCGCACCGAGGTCGACCGGATCCATGACTATCTCCTGGCCGCAGCCGGACTCGTGATCGGTGCGTCTGGAGCGGCAACGCTCATCACCGTTGCACTCGACACGGTCGGGGGGAGAGACATCACCTCGACATCGGACAACACGATCGTCGCCGGGCTCACCCTGCTCCTCGTGGGTGCACCACTGTGGTGGCGCTACTGGTCCACAACGGCTCGCGCCAGGCTCCTGGAACCCGAAGGCGAACTCCGATCCACGACCCGTCGGACCTACGTGTTCGTGGTCCTCGGAGTGGCGGCTCTGGTCGCCATCGTCGACCTCATCATCATCCTGTTCCTCGGCTTCGAGGACCTCCTCGACGGATCCCTCGGGAGAGGCACGGTCGGTGACATCTCCCTGGCGTTGGGGCTGCTGGTCACCGCCGGTGCCGTTGCCTGGTATCACTACGCCGTCTTACGGGAGGATCGCGCCGATGCCCCGCAACAAGGCGCTCCAACCTTGCGCGAGGTCACGCTCGTCGGTACCGACGTGGACGACCTCGCCTCCGGCGTCTCGGAGCTCACCGGGGCCCGGGTTCGCACACTCCACTCGTCTGCCCCACCGATCAC
>JAJRYI010000303.1 GCA_024275815.1 Actinomycetes bacterium
CGCCGAGCGAGCCAGGACTCGAGATACTTCGGGACGATACCGATCGAAGACGTGGTCGGGAAGGCGTTCGTGATCATCTGGCCTCCGAGCCACTGGAGTGGCCTCTAGCCCTACTTCGTGGTGTCACTGTTACGTTGTACGGTGAAATGATGGGTGTTCGACACGACATCGGTTCGTTCGGGGAACTCCTCGCGTTGGCGTTCCTGGTCGAGCGCGGGTGTTCGCTCATCGAGCGCAACGTCATCGTCGATGGCGGTGAACTCGACCTCGTCGTCGACGATGCAGGGTGCGTGATCGTCGTCGAGGTCAAGACCTCCTCCAACGGAGATGACCCGATCGAGGCGGTGAGTGATACGAAAGCGGCTCGTGTGCGCAGGGCTGCCGATGGCTACCTGCGGGAAGTCGACCGGATCGACGTGATCGGTGTCGTGATCGCTGCCCGGTGTGTCACGATCCGGTGGCTGCCCGGTGTCCTCTAGCCGTTCGGGCGGTGGTAGCCGAGTCGTCGACGTTCCTTGAACCAGCAGCCTCGATGCCAGTGTCGTCGTAGGTCGGGTGCCGTTTGGGGGATGACGACGAGGTGCCCGACGCCGGGTTCGATCGTGCTGTCGCATCCGGGGCACACATACGTCTTGACCGCTTGATAGGGCTGGACGGGACTCACGACTTCGTCATCGAGTCCGGAGAGGTCTTGGGGGAACCCCTCCGGTGTGGAGGCTGGGAAGGTGGACATGGGGCGATGGTAGGGCCGTGACCCGCGATTCCTGTGATCGTCCGCCCGCCACCGAGTACCCTGCTGGTCATGTCTCGATTCGTCACCATCACCGATGCCGGACCTATTCGAACGGTCACCATGTCCAGCCCGGGACGCAAGAACGCCGTCCCCCCCGACGCATGGCCAGAGCTTGCCGATGCGTTCATTCGC
The DNA here is from genome assembly GCA_024275815.1 of Actinomycetes bacterium. Lineage (GTDB taxonomy): Bacteria > Actinomycetota > Acidimicrobiia > Spongiisociales > UBA5794 > JAMBLL01. Next base: position 926 of record JAJRYI010000303.1, read on the forward strand.
TTCGAATCGTCCGAACAGCGGGTTCTCGTCCTGACGGGCGCTGATGGAGAGTTCTGTGCAGGCGCGGATATGAACAAACCCGCCGAGGGCGAACCATCGGTTGCTGTGACCGCCCGACGCATGCGCATGATCTCCAGTGCCGTCACGGCGCTGCATCGCACGACGAAGCCGACGATTGCAAGTGTCGACGGCGTTGCGGTGGGTGCAGGGATGAACCTGGCACTCGGGTGCGACATCGTCGTTGCAGCCGACAGGGCACGCTTTTCGGAGATCTTCGTCAAACGTGGCCTGACGATGGACTTTGGAGGCACATGGCTCCTGCCGAGACTCGTCGGGTTGGCTCGAGCGAGAGAGCTCGCGCTCACCGGCCGTATCGTGGGTGCCCCCGAGGCGTTGGAGATCGGTCTCGTGGCCCGCGTCGTGCCTGCGGCTGGCTTGGGGGACGCGGTCACCGAGTTGGCCGAAGAACTCGCCGGTGGAGCTCCGCTTGCACAGAGCTTCGTCAAGGTGGCTCTCGACCGTTCATCCTCGATGACCTTCGAGCAGGCGCTTGCGTTCGAGGAGCAGGCCCAGGCGGTGTTGCTCGCTTCTGAGGACCTCACCGAAGGGGCGGCAGCGTTCATCGAGAAGCGGGAGCCGCAGTTCAAGGGACGGTGAGGGTCCTGGCGGTTGGCGCGAGGCCGGGGGCTGTCTTGTCATACCCGCCACATACGTTGGTGACATGTACTCATCAGTCACCTCATGCACGCTGGTTGGGGTCGAACCGAGGCCGGTGAAGATCGAGGCCACGGTGTCGGCGAGCAACCGTGGGTCTTTCACCATCGTTGGCCTCCCCGATACTGCGGTACGCGAGTCCCGGGAGCGTGTACGCGCAGCCATGAAGGAACAGGGTTTCCATTTCCCCGGCGGGAGAGTGGTCGTCAACCTCTCTCCCGCTGACCTTCCGAAGATCGGCGTCACATTCGATCTGCCGATCGCACTTTCCGTGATCGCGGCATCGCATCCCGAGCCGGTGAACTTCGATCGATTCGTCTGTGTTGGAGAGCTATCTCTCCGCGGTCAAGTCAAGCCCGTTCGAGCAGCGCTGGGGGCGACGGTGATCGCAGACAGACAGGACAAGGCGTGCATGGTCGCCACCTCGAGTGTCGTTGCCGTGCCGATCGACGCGAAGGTCGTCGGGATCACGACGCTCAGACAGGCAGTTCGTGTGGCTACCGGTCACACGAACGGCGATACCGTGGCCAGTTGCGAGATGCTCGATGCACCGGCCTCCCTCGACATGGCAACGGTGCGCGGACACGCGTTCGCCCGTCGAGCGCTGGAGGTGGCAGCGGCGGGTGGGCATCATCTCCTCATGATCGGCTCTCCCGGGGCCGGAAAGACGATGCTGGCACGGTGCCTCCCCGGGATCCTGCCGGTACTCGATCCTCGTGAAGTTCGTGAAGTCGGCCTGATCCATGCTGCGGCCGGATCGGGGATGGCAGCGACGAACGAGGCACCGTTTCGGGCCCCGCATCACTCGGCGTCGCTCGCAGCTCTCGTCGGCGGTGGATCAGGCATCCCCACTCCGGGAGAGGTCAGCCTTGCGCACCGGGGGGTGTTGTTCCTCGACGAACTCGGCGAGTTCAACCCATCCGTACTCGATGCACTCCGTCAGCCGATCGAGCAGGGGGAGATCGTCGTTGCCCGCCAGGGCGCAACCGTCAGGTTCCCATCGAGTGTCCAGGTCGTTGCAGCTTCGAACCCGTGCCCGTGCGGCTACTGGAAGGATCACCGTACGCCGTGCGACTGCACGGACGCCAAGAAGGATCGGTACCGGACGCGACTGTCTGGCCCTCTACTGGACCGTTTCGACATGCGTATCTCGGTCGAGCGGCTCACCGCGACCGAGATGATGGCGGAGCGGGGTGAATCGTCCCGAGACGTCCGGCAGCGGGTGATCGCCGCGCGCGCTGTGCAGCGATCCCGATCGATTCTCAACAGGGATCTGACACGTGATGAACTCGACGACCTTCCCGTATCGACCGGAGCCAACGTCGCCCTGAGGCGTGTGGCCGGCCAGGACAAGATGACCGCACGCGGTTGGGACCGCATCAGGCGGGTTGCACGGACACTTGCGGACCTCGACGGCCTCGACGTCGTGGATACAGAGCACGTGCGCGAGGCGGAGGGCCTGCGAGGGGAGTCGCCGTGAAAGGAGACCTGATCCGGCTTGCGTTTGCGGGACTCTCACCGCGGACCGTCGATCGGCTGATAGGACGTCACGGGACGCCACGCAGCGTCGTCACAGCTGTGGCATCGGGACGCACCAGGGCCGCACCCAGGGCGGTGGAGGCCGTCAGGGTCGGTGCCGGGGATCGCCTCGAAGAACTCGAACGGCTCGGTGTGTCCTTCGTCATCAGGGGCGAAGACGGCTATCCCTCGCGGCTCACGGCCTTCAGCGACGCTCCGCGGTGGTTGTTCTTGCTCGGCGATGCGAGTGAGGTCGCCCCGTCGATCGGTATCGTCGGAACACGAACCTGTACGACCTACGGCACCGACCTGGCTCAACGCTACGGGTTCATCGCAGCCGAACGCGGATGGAGCGTCGTGAGCGGACTTGCCCGGGGGATCGACGGGGCAGGACATCAGGGAGCGATCGCGGCACAGGGCCACTGCCACGCCGTTCTCGGGTCGGGCATCGACGTCGTGTACCCGAGAAGCCACCGTGCGTTGTACCGGTCCGTCGTCGCTACAGGTGGGGTCATCTCCTCTGAGTTCCCTCCAGGGACGCCCCCGGAAGCCTGGCGCTTCCCGACCCGTAACCGGATCATCGCGGGGCTCAGCGACGTGCTCCTCGTCGTCGAGGCGGGAGAGAGGGGGGGAGCGCTCATCACGGCCGGGATCGCCTTGGAGTACGGGGTGCCCGTCTACGCCGTGCCGGGTGACGTCGATCGGCCTGCGTCGGTCGGGACGAACCTCCTCATACGCGATGGGGCGTTCCCGATCCTCGGGCCCGACGACTTCGGGGACGTCCTCGACCTCCTCGAACCTGTGTGCACACCAGGTCGTGACCGGCGCACCACGGAGACGATCTCGCACCGAGACACACCGTGAGTCCTGCATCGGCCCAACACCTCGATGTGTTCCGAGCGCCGCCCGGTTGAGTTCCCGGGACCCTCAAGACCGTCACGTTGCCCTGAACCTTGCGTGCTCACTGGCTGGAGGTATCCGA
>JAJRYI010000304.1 GCA_024275815.1 Actinomycetes bacterium
TGAAACCGACCATCGACACGCTCATGGATCCTTCGGTACCGCTTCTCAAGGCGTCCATTGCGAAGATGAAGATGATCCCTGCGATCTGCCCGGCGAGCACGATGATGCCCTGGGAGGTCGATTCAGGTGCCGGGTAACTCACTTCGGCTCCGTACTGGATCCCTACTGGATAGGCACTGATCAAGAAGAAGCCGAAGGTGACACTCGACACCAGGAGAAGTGGCAGTGTCGTCGCGAACCCGAGGCCGATCAGTCCCGGAACCACTCCGACCAGAGCGAGGACCAGGAAGGGCTTGCGTCTACGTGTCCGGTCGGACAGCACCGAGATGACCCCTGCCCCGGCGATACCCCCTACCAGCATGACCGCGCCCACGATCCCGGCAGCTTCAGAGTCGAACCCGCGAGGTGCGACGAGCTGTTCGATCCAGGTGCTGATGGCGTTGAACATCCCGAGACCGACGAAGAACAACCCGATCAAGATGACCATGTCGCGTTGTGTGAAGATGTGTCGCAGACCGGCAAAGACGGCGATCCGCTCTTCGAGATCGCTCGCATCAGGTGGCGTGGGAGGACGATCACGTACGAACGCGACCGTTGCCAGCCATCCTGCAACCGAAAGGGCACCGTAGATCCACAGCATCCCTGCAATGCCGAGACTCGACACGAGGAAGGGACCGACGGCGAGGGCGATGATGATCCCGATGAACTGTGCAAGAGCGGGGATCGACGCCGCCGTGGCACGCTCGGTCACGGCGAACCAGTTCGCTCCGATCTTGGTGATGGCGTTCAACACGAATGGTTGGCCGACCGCCAGACCGATAGTGGCAACGAGCACGAGGGGGTAACTCGTGGCGAACACACCCCGCATCAGTGCGAAGACCCCCGTCAGTGTTGCTCCCACACCGACACCGACCCTGATCCCGTAGGCATCGATGACGTAGGAGGCCGGAATCGACACGGCGATGTAGACGATCATGTAGATCATCGAAAGGAACCCGATCGAAAGCACCGACACGCCGTAGAACTCTGCAGCGTCACCGGTTACCGATGCAAAGACGATCCAGTTCATCTGCACGAGGGAGTTGAGGACGCCGAACACCCCGAGTACTACCCAGCGATACCGATACACCCGATACCCGGTGGTCTCCGTCAAGGCATCCTCACGATGCGCGGCACGCTATCACAACGCCCTGGAGAGATGTCGGCGATCTGAATAGGTGGTCGGTGCGAGGTGAACTCGAAGCTCACAGGTTTCGAGAAGGAACCTCCGATCGACCCACCGACGTCGTTGCCTCAGATCCCGGCTCTTCGATGCGTGTCGGTTCGGTCACGGACTCATCGATTGGCAGCCTCAGCCCGAACACGGTCCTACCTTCAACACGGTGATAGGTCAGGTCCCCCTCCATGCGTTGTGCCAACGTACGCGACACGCTCAGGCCGAGTGCGATCGATTCCGGGTTCCCGGATATGGCATCGTGGTCACGAAGGTAGGGCTCAAACACATCCCACGAGTGATCCGAAGGCACACCATCTCCATCATCGATGACGTCCACCACGGCAGCGTCATCGAGTGACCCAACGACGATCCACACGGTGTCTCCACCGTGTACGACAGCGTTCTCGATGAGATGACGCAGGATCCTACGGACGTTGCTCGGATCGGCCAACGCCCGGACTCCACCGTCTGGTATCTGGACGGGAACGGTCTTGGCGAGATCGAACACCTCGAGGACGGATGCGATCTCTGATCCCAGGTCCACCTGCACGGCCTCGAGGTCGAGCGTCCCGTACTCCGCCCTTCCCAGCACGACGAGATCCTCGTGGATCGTCGCCAGGTTGGACGCCTCGTCTGCAAGGGCATCGATCAACTCCCCCACTTCCCGGGACGACATCTGGTCCCGTTCACCTCTCAGGATCTCTGAGAAGCCGAGCACGCTCGTCAGCGGTGTCCCGATCTTGTGCGATAGCGCGGCGATGAAGTGGTTCTTGGCTGTGATGACGTCCGAGAGGAACTCGACTTCTCGCAGCGCCTCCTCCTTGTGCAGGAACGAGTAGACGGCTGCTCCCGCCAGGAGCCCCATCACCAGGCCGACCGCAAGCACCCACCGTTCCCGTCCGCTGTCGGCGAGAAGCGGGGAGCCGGGTGCCGGCGCTGTGTCGATCTGCCAGACACGGCCGGCAACGTCGATCGTCTCACTGTGGACGACCCCGTCGGCGATCGGTGGCACGACCGTGGTGTGAGCATCTCTGGCGTCGGAACCTTCCAGGAGGGACGCGCTCATGGTGACGTCTCGTACCGTCCATGTCAGTATGTCTGCAAGACCCGTCGGCACCCACTCGGTCATGAGATCGTTGAGCACCAACGGCGCCACGACGATCCCAACGACGGTGCCTGAAGGGCCTACGACCGGGTTGTAGACGACCAGGCCCTCTTGACCCGTCGTCGCCAACGGCACAAGGGGCGTGGCGGTAGCCTTCCCCGTCGCTACCGACTCCATCACGTACCGTATGCGCCCTGGAGGTGACCCCCCATCGAGCCCCAAAGGGCTACCCACGGCATCGCTCGGTTCGAAAAACTGGACGGGGAAGTACACGCCGCGCGGGCGCACCGGGACGCGGTTTCCGGAGGTATCGATCTCGAACACCTGGTATCCGGTGAACGTAGCGGCCATCCTGTCCTGGAACACCTCGAGATCCTGGGCCGACACGATCGGCATGTAGCCGATCCCACGCATTCCTGGCACTAACCCCATCTCGTTCACGAAACGCTTGTACTCGTCGGCTGTGACGTTGTCGCTCGCCTCGAAGAGGCCGGTGAGGGAGGACAGGTGCTGGTCAACGTCACGAAAGCCTTCCTGGATCCCTTCGACCAGGACATCGCTATTCAAGATGATCCGGGCTTCTATCTGGCGGTCGACGATGCGATCTACCGCAACGGCCGCGAGGATCGAGAGGCTGAACACGATGAGACACATCAGAGTTGCAGCCAACAATCCGGAACGATCGCCCCCCACCGAATGCCCCGGCGAACGCGTCGGTGTCGCCATGTGTGTGCTATCGACCGTATCGCTACCGGCCCTGAGGTATTCGGTGCAATTGTGAGGTGCTCCAGAGGATGCTCGATCGAACGACACGACCGTCTCGAACCGTCTCGCGCACCTCGGCGACGACGTCTACGAGCCCGGAAACGACAGAAACCCCTGCAGCCGCAAGGGTTTCTGTACGTGGGCGCTACTGGATTTGAACCAGTGACCCCTGCCGTGTCGAGGCAGTGCTCTGCCGCTGAGCTAAGCGCCCGAA
>JAJRYI010000305.1 GCA_024275815.1 Actinomycetes bacterium
TGCCAGAGACTGGGATCGTCGGCATCGCGCACCATCCCCCGCTCGGCAAGGAGCACGTCGAGCGCCGCAGTCACGCGGTCGTGGAAATCGCGAAACGACTCTCCACCGGGAAGACCGTCCCACCACTCATCGGGTGTCCGGTTCTTCGCGCTCTTGAATATCTCGATGACGGCCTCCTCGGTCACCCCCTCCCAGTTGGGCATCTTGACCTCGACGAGGTCCTCGATCGTCGCGATCTCGAGCCCGGTCCCCTCGGCGATCGGGGCAGCTGTCTCCTGTGAGCGCAGTGCTGGCGAGACGATGAGCTCGGTGGCGGGCTTGCGGTCCGTTGCGATCCGCCGGGCGGCGAACACTGCCTGTTCACGCCCGAGCTCTGTGAGATGCGGGTTCGGCTGGGTGATGCCGTCGATGGCCCATTGGGGCTGACCGTGTCTGACGAAAACGATGTCCATCCTCAGGAGGATACCGGTCTGAGGGTTCCGATCCCTTCAGATGTCACGCGCAGCCTCTTGCGAATGGGGTTCCGCAGTGCGGCACTAATGTTCTCTGTGCCCGGGCCAGTGCGTCCGGCCGGGCAGCGACAGGCTTGCCCGGTGAGTTGGATCCAACAACGAAGGAGCAACCGATGAGACAAGGCAAGCGCTCGGTTCGTCTGCTCATGTTGCTCGTGGTGTTCGCCCTTGTGGCCGCCGCGTGCAGCAGTTCGAGTGAAGAGACGACGACCACGGCCGCCGGCGGTGATGAGGGAACGACGACCACCGAAGCAGCCATGCCCGGTGAGGGGTTCAAGTTCGGGATGATCCTCGTGGGACCTGAGAACGACCGTGGCTGGTCCCAGGCCCACTACGAGGCCGGTAAGTACATCGAAGAGATGACCGGTGCAGAGATGATCTCTCTCGACACCGTGAACCCCGCCGACCGTCCAGAGACGTCGGTCGAGCAGGTCGTCAGCGACATGATCGATCAGGGTGCACAACTCATCTTCGCGACATCCGACGACATGAAGGACGGCATCGAGGCCGCCGCTGCCGAGCACCCCGACGTACCGATGATCTGGTCCTCCGGTGACAGTGCCTGGGAGGAAGGTGAGGCGTATCGCGCCGATCTCCCGAACCTAGGCAATATCATGGGCAAGATGACGATCGGCAAGGCGATCGCCGGATGTGCTGCCGCCTTGACGTCTGAAACCGGCAATCTCGCCTACGTTGGACCGCTGATCAACGACGAGACCCGCAGACTGGTGAGTTCCGTGTACCTCGGTGCCAAGAACTGCTGGGAGAAGGCGGGGAACGACCCGGCGGACCTCAACCTCGAGGTCAACTGGATCGGGTTCTGGTTCAACATCCCGGGTGTCACACTCGATCCTACCGAGGTGACCAACGCCTTCTTCGATGGCGGGGCAGACGTCGTTCTCTCGGGCATCGACACGACCGAGGCGCTCGTCGTTGCCGGTCAGCGTGCGGCAGCGGGTGAGAAGGTATGGGCGATCCCATACGACTTCGAAGGAGCATGTTCCGAGGCACCCGAAGTCTGCCTCGGTGTTCCGTACTTCAACTGGGGACCTGCGTACCTCGACGTTGCAGCGTCGGTCATGAACGGCACCTATGAACGTCAGTTCCAGTGGATCGGACCGGACTGGACCGACATCAACAACCCGGACACGTCGATGATCGGTTGGGTGAACGGTGACGCGCTGTCAGACGACGCCGCTGCTGCACTCGACGAGTTCATCGCCGGACTCGGCGACGGGTCCATCGACCTGTTCGTTGGGCCGCTGAACTACCAGGATGGATCGACCTTCCTCGCCGACGGCGAGAAGGGAACCGATGTCCAGATCTGGTACATGAAGCAACTCCTCGAGGGCATCGAAGGAGCAAGCTCCTCCGGCTGAGCAAGGCACACGAGTAGCAAGAGGGGAGGCCTTGGGGCCTCCCCTCTTCCGCGTGTCCGGGTACCAAGCGGATAGGGCGTAGTCGTTCTCTGTTTGCCGTCCTCTGTTCACCTGCGGCACGTGAGCGGCCAGGAACGGGCCGGGTTTCCGACCGTGAACTGTGCGCTGTGAACTGTGCGCTTCCGGCTGGGAATCCGTCCCTCCCCGGTGCCGTCTACCCTGTCTCTCATGGCGCTCGAGATTCGGGACATCCACAAGTACTTCGGTCCCGTGCGTGCCAGTGATGGAGTCTCGTTCACAATCGAGTCCGGGACGCTTCACGGTATTCTCGGTGAGAACGGCGCAGGCAAATCCACGTTGATGAAGATCCTCTCGGGGTTCTACGAAGCGGACTCCGGTGAGGTCGTTCTCGATGGGGAGGTCCTGGATCTCCGTTCACCTGCAGATGCGATCGAAGCCGGCATCGGCATGCTGCATCAGGATCCACTCGTCTTCCTCCCTTTCTCCGTGCTCGACAACTTCGTGTTGGGCTCACCCGGTGGAATCCACCTCGACCGTTCCGAGGCACAGAGCGAGCTCGCACGGGTGAGTGCCGACCTCGGGTTCCACTTCGACCCCGCGGTTGCCGCGGGTGACCTGACGGTCGGGGAACGCCAGCAACTAGCCATCACGCGCCTCATGTGGCTCGGAGCCAAGGTGCTCATCTTCGACGAGCCGACGACAGGTATCTCCGCAACACAGCGTGTGCAGCTGTTCACGACGCTCAAGCGCCTTGCACAGGACGGGCTGATCGTGCTGTTCGTCTCGCACAAACTCGAAGAGGTCGAAGAGTTGTGTGACTCGGTAACGGTCATCCGACAGGGGAAGGTCGTCTACGAGGCCGACATGCCGGTGCCCTCCGAGACGCTCGTTGCAGAGATGTTCGGTAAGATCTTCGTTCAAGAGGACCACGCATCCATCGAGACGGGCGCCCCACTCCTGGTGTGCCGCGACCTCGTGCTCGACGAGGGGACGACCCACATCGAGGCCCTCGACTTCGAGATCGCTTCGGGGGAGGTCGTCGGCCTTGCAGGACTCGAGGGCAGCGGTCAACGAACCCTGTTGCGGGCCTGTGCAGGGCTCATCGATCCGACCGGAGGGACCCTCACCGTTGACGGAACCGACCTCACCGGAGCGTCATACAGGGACCACCTGCACGCAGGTGTGCACTACCTCCCGGCGGGCCGTCTCGAGGAAGGCCTCGTCGAGGGCATCTCGATCGCCGAGCACCTCGTACTCGTGTCGGACGATGCCAGTTTCTTCATCGATTGGAAGAAGGCTGAGGAGGTGGCGACGAAGGAGATCGACGAGTACTCGATCAAAGGACGCCCGGATTCGAACGCCGAGACCCTCTCGGGAGGGAACCAGCAACGTCTCCTCCTCGCGATGATCCCCGACGAGGTGCGCCTCCTCCTTCTCGAACACCCCACACGCGGACTCGATGTCGAGTCTGCCGCCTACGTGTGGACGCGACTGCTCGAGCGCCGGGAAAGAGGAACATCGATCATGTTCGCCTCAGCAGACCTCGACGAACTGCTGCGCTACAGCGACCGCATCGTCGTGTTCTTCGGTGGAGACATCTTCGCTGTGCGAGACGCCGCCGAGACCGATGGCGAGGAACTCGGCTACCTCATCGGTGGAAAGGAGCGGGTGTGACCAGGCTCCGCCTCGCCGTCCCGACGCTGGTATCGCTTTTCGCAGCCCTCGTGTTCGGGGTCCTCCTCCTCCTGGTGGTGGGAGCACCACCGTTCGAGGCGCTGAGCCTTCTCGTGGAGGGTTCGTTCGGGTCTGCCTCGAAGATCTCTGCCACGCTCCTGGCATGGTCACCACTGCTCCTTGCATCCGCCGGACTCGTGATCACGTTCGCAGCAGGACTCTGGAACATCGGCGTCGAGGGCCAGGTGATCATGGGGGCCATCGCTGCGAGCTGGGTCGCCCGCGTCGTTCCCGGACCGGGGTGGGTCGTGGTGCCGGGAACGATCCTCGCCGGTGCGATCGGTGGCGCAGTGTGGGCACTCCTCGCCGGTTTCCTCAAGACGCACGGAGGTGTGCACGAGATCTTCGGGGGCCTCGGGCTGGACTTCGTCGCCGCGGGGATCGCGACCTACCTCGTCATAGGTCCATGGAAGCGTGCGGGCGTTGCCTCGACGAGTGGAACCGACATCTTTCGACAGGAAGCGTGGATGCCCGAGTTCCAGGCGTTCGGTGTTGGATGGCCCGTCGTACCGGTGCTGTTGGGCCTTGCAAGTGTCGCGCTCGTCTGGGTGCTGCTGCGTGGCACACTGTTCGGGCTCCGACTCAAGTCGGTCGGGAACAACTCGTACAGCTCGTTCCTCCTGGGGATCCCAACGAACCGGTACCTCCTCGGAGCGTTCGCTCTCGGTGGAGCACTTGCCGGGATCGCAGGAACCGTGCAGGTCACGGCGTTCCACCACAAGTTGGTCCCCGCGATATCGGGTGGCTACGGGTTCCTCGCCATCCTCGTCGTCCTCCTCGCCGGGTTCTCTGCTGCGCTCGTCGCTCCGATCGCACTGTTCTTCGTGGCGATCTCCGTCGGGAGCACGCAACTCGATCTTCGCCTCGGCCTCGACTCGGCCTTCGGAGGTGTGCTCCAGGGAGTCATCGTGCTGTTCGTCATGTTCGGTGGCGCCTTCGCAGCACGGCGGGCTTCATGGTCCCGATCGACCCAAGAGGAGCCCTGATCGTGGAAGCGACCTTCAACTCGATCATCGCGGCAGCTGCACCACTCATCATCGCGTCGATGGGTGAGACCATCACCGAGAAGTCCGGTGTCATCAACCTCTCACTCGAGGGGAGCATTCGCCTGTCCGCGATGACCGCGTTCGCCGTGGCGTTCTGGGTGGGGAACGCGCTTGCCGGGTTCGCCGTTGCTGCAATCGTCGGTGCCCTCATTGCGGCGATCATCGCCTACTCGAGCATCGGCCTGAAGCTCAACCAGATCGCGGTCGGGTTCGTCCTCACGTTGCTCGCCATCGACCTCGCATCGTTCCTCGGCGACTCGTTCGTCGGTGAACGCGGCCCACGGGTACCGCCGCTGCCGATCCCGTTCCTCTCCGACATCCCGTTCATCGGCAAGGTGCTCTTCGACCACAACCTGGTGGTGTACGCCAGCTACGTCGCGATCGGGGCGACGTGGTGGTTCTTCTATCGCACGAAACCCGGTCTGACACTCCAGGGGATCGGTGAGCGGCCCGAGGCGGCGTTCGCCAGAGGCATCGCCGTCAACGAGCTGCGTTTCTGGTACACGGTGCTCGGTGGGGCGATGGTCGGTATCGCGGGTGCCGCGTACTCGCTCGACGTCAAGCTGGGTTGGAGGGAGACGTTGACGTTGAACCTCGGGTGGATCGCCCTCGCCATGGTGATCTTCGGCGGTTGGCATCCGTTGCGCGTGGCGTTCGGTGCGTACCTGTTCGGAGCGCTACAGGTGCTGGCCTTCCAACTCCAGGACGTGTTCCCCGGGGTGTCCCAGGTGCTGCCGATTGCACCGTTCCCGTTGATGATCCTCGCACTCGTGTTCGTCTACTCGCCGTGGTTCCGACAACTCGGGAGCAAGTTCCCTCGAATGCGCAACCTCCTCGGCAGCGAGGCGCCCGCAGCGATCGGAACCGTGTTCGAACGCGAGTGACGATCAGGACACGGCGACGGCGTCGAGTTCTTCGAGGAAGCGATCCTTGTCCTCCTCGAGGAGGAAACTCGCTGTGATCGAGTTCCGTGCGAGCTGTACGAGATCGTCTCGGGAGAGGTCGAGCGCCCCGGCGATCGCGACGAAGTTGTCGAGCACGTACCCGCCGAAGTACGCGGGATCGTCCGAGTTGACCGTCACCACCACGCCGCGTTCGAGCAGTCGCCCGAGGTTGTGGTCCTCCAAGCGTTCGAAGACCTGCAACTTGAGGTTGGACAGAGGACACATCGTGAGCGGCACACCTTCGTCGGCGAGACGCTCGACGAGCGAGGGATCGTCCTCACAGCGGACGCCGTGGTCGATCCTCTGCACGCCGAGAACGTCGAGGGCGTTGGCGATGTACCCGGGAGGCCCCTCCTCTCCGGCGTGGGCAACGGCGTGCAGGCCCGCATCTTGGGCCATCGTGAACGCTTCGGCGAACCACTCGGGAGGGTTCCCGACCTCGGAGGAGTCGAGGCCGACACCGATGAGCTGATCGGCGTACGGCTTGGCCTCGTACCACGTTGCTACAGCGTCCTCGGGTGGGAGGTGGCGCAGAAAGCACATGATCAACCCTGCCGAGATGCCCATCGACTCTCGTGCATCACAGATCGCCCGGGTGAACCCGTCGAGGAACACGGGGAACTCGATCCCTCGCTCGGTGTGTGTCTGGGGGTCGAAGAAGATCTCTGCCCGGACCACGCCGTCGTCGTGCGCCCGGACGAGGTACGCCATCATCAGGTCGTAGAAGTCCTGCTCGGTGACGAGGACGGCTGCTCCCTGGTAGTAGATGTCGAGGAACGACTGGAGGTTGGAGAACTCGTAGGCTGCGCGGACCTCTTCGACGGAATCAAATGGAAGCTCAACACCGTTGCGAGCGGCGAGATCGAACATCATCTCGGGCTCGAGAGTGCCCTCGATGTGGACGTGGAGTTCAGCCTTGGGAAGTCGACGGATGAAGGTTTCGTTTTCCATCCGACTATTCAACCTCAATCCGGGGATACCTGCGAGTCGATTCCCGTCCGAGATGGTGCCTCGAGAGACCAACCAGGAGCCTATATAGCCCAAACTGGGCTAGTTATAGCCCGACAACGGGTCATGGTGGAAGGGTGTTGGGGGTCGGTCGGGTGATCGACTCCGGGCGAACCAAAGGCCGCCGATTCGGCGGCCTCAGGTTCGGGCTTAGACGGGAGGTTAGGAAGGCATCCTGTCTGATTACGGTATCGTCACCAGGCGAAGAGAACTTGAGAGGTTTCTTTGGATTTTTCCCAGGACCCGAAAATGGCGCTCATCGAGCACCTGACCACGCACGCGGTCCGGACCGACGGTCCGTTCGTCCTGCGGTCGGGTGAGACGTCGAGTTGGTATATCGATGCCCGTCAGACGACGTTCTCCGGTGAGGGTGCCCGCAGGGTCGGTGCCGCGGTGCTGCCCCACATCCCCGAAGGTGTCGACGCTGTTGGTGGGATGACGATGGGGGCTGATCCGATCGCTGTTGCCACAGCCGTGATCGCCGCTGGGGCAGGGAGAGAGCTCGCAGCGTTCTCCATCCGTAAGGAAGCCAAGGACCACGGAACGGGTGGTCGGCTCGTCGGCCCGGTAGGTGCAGGTTCGCGCGTTGTCGTCCTCGAGGACACGACCACGACCGGTGGGGCGTTGAGCGACGCGATCGGCGCGCTGCGCGAAGAGGACGTCGAGATCGTGCTGGCTGTGTCGCTCATAGATAGATCGGACGGTGTGACCGCTCGACGCATGAGCGAGCTCGGTATCGAGTATCTGGCACTCATCACGCCGACCGATCTCGGGGTGACGGTCTGATGCGGGTGTACCGCTCCCCGCTTCGCCTGTTCGTGTTCGGCGTACTCGGCTTGTTGCTGATGATCGCTGCTGTCGACGTGATGTTCGTGCACAGCATCTCCACCGAGCCGGACAACAACGACGGTGTCCTCACGACGAGGGGCCAGGCACAACAGCGGGGTGACTTCGTCTGGGGGGCAGCGATGATCGCGGCGGGGACGCTGATGTTCGGCATCGGTGTCACGGAGTTGGTTCGACGTGCACCACTCCTGGAGGTGAACGAGGACGGTGTCACAGCACCGATCGGTACCACGACACGTGACGTGATGATCCCGTGGAGCCA
>JAJRYI010000306.1 GCA_024275815.1 Actinomycetes bacterium
CTGCGCAGGGAGATCGAGACCCTCATTCGTGGTCTCTCCGAGATCGATGGGCTCGAGGATCTTGCCATGACGACGAACGGTCACCTGCTTGCACAGCGTGCAGAGGCCCTTGCCGAGGCAGGTCTGAATCGTGTCACGGTCAGCCTCGATGGCATCGATGACGCCGTCGTTCGAGCAATGATCGATACCGACGTATCCGTAGACGTCGTCCTGAACGCCATCGACGTCGCACACGCTGTCGGACTCGGCCCGATCAAGATCAACACCGTCGTTCGTAAGGGTTGGAACGAGAACCAGATCGTGCCTCTCGTCGAACATTTCCGCGGCACGGGGCACACGATTCGATTCATCGAGTACATGGACGTTGGGACCACCAATGCGTGGCGGTCCGACGAGGTCATCCCATCGGCGGAGATCCTTCGTCTCCTCACAGAACGTTGGGAGATGGTCCCTGTTGCTCCCGCTTACGCGGGGGAGGTGGCCAGCCGGTATCGGATGGTCGACGGCTCGGGTGAAGTGGGGTTCATCTCGTCGGTTTCAGAACCGTTCTGTGGCGAGTGCTCGCGGTTGAGGCTCGCGGCCGACGGCCACGTCTACACCTGTCTCTTTGCCTCCAAGGGGACCGACATCAAAGAAGCGATGCGATCCGGGGCCTCAGACGAAGACATCATCGCCATCGTCGAAGCGCTGTGGTCAAAGAGGGACGATCGTTACTCCGAGCAGCGGGGAGCGGTACCACTCGCCTTTCCCCGAGTCGAGATGAGCTACATCGGGGGCTGAGGAGTCGGGCCGCGACGAACCGAGAACCCTGCTTCACTCCACACCATCGCTCCCCCGACGACGATCAGCACGAGGATCGGAACGACCAGTGCGCGAATGCTCGAGAACACGGTGCCGATGAGGATCTCGATCACGATGGGCACGGACAGGACCGCCGTTGCCACCGATGGTGGCATCACGACCGACATCGTGGTCACGAAGGCGCCGGTGACGAGACCCGACTCGGAGCGCAGTGTCCCGGCAAGGGAGGGTGATTCGTCCATCGAAGGCTCGAGTTGGGGTGGTGGAGCGAGGGCGTAGGTGATGGACTCATCGATGCCGGGTGGCGAATCGGGTGGTGCAGGACTCGTTGGTGTTGCCGCCACGACGGTGGTCGTCGTCACGGCAACGGTCGTGGTCGTGGTCGTCGGAGCGACAGTGGTGGTCGTCGGAGAGATAGTGGTGGTGGTTGGTGGCACGGTCGTCGTCGTTGGAGCCGGGAGAAGGGAAGGGGCTACCTGCCCGGTGATATCGTCGATCTCGCCGTGGGCGCTGTTCGCTGCAGAGTCGATGCGTCGACGTGCATCTGCTGCATCGCTCACGAGCTCATCGGGGAAGAGCGAGAGAAGAGCATCGACCTCAGTGAACGCGGTATCGCGAATGATCGTGATGTCGGTGTGCGCCCTGTTGCTCACAGCAGCGAGTTCCTCGAGTGTCGCCGTTTGGATCGCGTCGTACGTGAAGCGGTTCAGGATCGTCTGCATGTCGGCTTCGGCCTGCACAACTACCTGGGTGATCTCGATGCTGGTGCCGGGGGCATCGTCCGCGCCGAACGCGGGCATAGCCACGCCGACCAACAGCACCGCGAGGATCATCTGCCCGAGTATCAACCTGGATGACGTTCGGTGCATCGATACATATCGGCAGAATCACCTCAGTCCTTGAATTCGCGGACTCAAGACGGTCGACGGCGATGCCGACAAGAGTACATCGGCCTCCAGGGAGGGTGAGATGAGGCGGTTGCTCACGAGCATCTTGATCGTACTTGCGGTCACAGGCGCGCTCGTCACCGTTCTCATCATGATCTCGAGCGTGGCCACCGAACAGGGCACGAGCGAAGTGGGGAGAGAGGGTCAGACGGCGATCATTGCTGAAGCAACACTCAGCTCTGCCTCGGCCACCCAGAACGCTGCCACGTTCGCTGTGATCCTCGAGAAGGGCAGAGCGACAGACCGGGTACCTGAAGCCGTCGTCCAGGGTGCCGTCGCGACGCTCCGCTCGGCGATGACCGAGTACGAGAGCCGCGTGTCGACGTTGACCGCTCGCCTCGACACCCCTGAAAGGGAGACCATCAGCGCGTCGAGTGCCGTCTTCATCGAAGAGATGCGTCGTGTCGACGACGCTCTCTCGACCGATGGGGGTGCCGGTACTCCTCGAGTGGCTGTGCTCGACTCCAACGCGTACCAGGATCTCGAAGACGATCTGGTGACGGTTCGTGACACCCGTGTCAGGGGCGTGCTGGTCGCTGCAGAGGATGTGGGCCAGGTCGCCGATGCCGTCAGGTTCCTGGTCGTCGTCGTGATCCCGATCGGAGCCATGTTGCTTCTGCGATCCGTGTACCGGCGTCGTCGGGAACGTGACGCACTCGAGGCCGAGCTCCAGTACCAGAGGGATCTGAGCACACAGAAGGACGAGTTTCTCACCAACCTGTCTCACGAACTCAAGACCCCCCTCACAGGGATCTACGGCTTCGCACTCACTCTCGACGAGGACGGTTTGGATGACCCGGACTTGGCCCGAGAACTCACGGGCCACATCATCACCGAGGCAGGTGAACTCTCGCGGATGATCGATGACCTGATCACAGCCGGTCAGATCGAGACGGGCAACGTCGGGATCGTCATCGATGACGTCGAAGTGGACCCGGTCATCGAGTCCGTCGTCGAGCCGTATCTCCGCACCGGCCACGTCATCGACGTCGTTGCAGGAGAGTGTACCGCGGAGGCAGATCCGCGAAGACTGCAACAGATCGTGCGGACACTCGTGTCGAACGCTGTGTGCCATGGAGGCCCGAACATCGAGATCTCCAGTGAGTACGGCGCCGGGATGCTGTCTCTCTTCGTCATGGATGATGGCGAAGGCATCGACGAGAGCATCCGGGAGCGGCTCTTCGAACCGTACGTGCACGACGGGACCGAACCGTTGCTCGCTGGCAGTGTCGGTCTCGGTCTCTCCATAGCCCGCTCTCTTGCAGTGCCCATGGACGGGTCTCTGAGCTACACACGTTCGAACGGGTTGACGTACTTCGTCCTGAAGCTCCCCGCACACAAGGTCTCGCGTTTACGAGAGCGGGTTGTCGGCACCGATCACGATGACGACACGATGTACGACACGCGAAAGGTCGCGAAACTCTTCTCCCGCTGACCGATTCGACCCTCTTGTTTCTCGTCCCGTGCCTTGACATCGTCGAGCCATGGATTCCGCTACAACCTTCGCTTGGATGGTCGCGATCGGGGCATCGATATGGCTCGTCGTCGTGTCCGTGGCTCGGCCCATCACTCGCTTCAGCACTACCGTCGTCGGAGCGAACTTCTCGTTGCGGACATCGATCGGTGCACTCGTCATCGTGGTCGCCACAGGCGCTATCTGGCCGGTGGTGTCGGACGCCGTCGTCCCTCCACCATCGATGCGCCACGTCGTGAGCAGGCAAGATCCTCAGAGCGCAACGCGGGTGCTCGTGGGAGCCACCGGGCCGCTCTTCGGTGTCTCACGTCGCGCTCCTGTGTACACGGTGATGCCGGGAGACTCGCTGTGGGAGATCGCCGGGAGGCTCCTGGAAGACCTCTTCGATCCGCCGTCAGGCGAACAGATCACCGATCTGTGGAGAGAGATCTACGACATGAACCGCGACGTGATCGGTGGCGATCCGAACCTGATCCTGCCCGGTCAGATCCTGTCGATCCCTGGAGGGAATCGTGGATAGTGAAGAGTTCGAACAGATCCCATGGTCGGCGCTCGTAGCCGAGCAGAACACCGGGGTTGATCGCAGGGCCTATCTGGCGATCGGTGTGGTCGGCGTCGTCATCGCGCTCGTCTTCGGAGCGCGACTGTTCGGGGGCTCTGGGCCACAGCCGACCCCACCTCCTGCGGCTGTTGCGCAACCGGTCGTAGAGATCCCTGAAACCACGACCACGGCAGGAGTCGTGGTCTCGGAGGCCGATCTTATGGCGGGAGCGCCGGAGGTACAGCATGCTGAAGGTGAGCTCGAGCTGATCGCTATCGCAGAGTGGTTCGTCACCGACTACTTCACGATCGATGGCTCTCCCGAGACGACCCGGTCGCTCAGAGCGCTGCTGTCACCACTTGCCGGAA
>JAJRYI010000307.1 GCA_024275815.1 Actinomycetes bacterium
GCATGGAACGTCGATGCCATCATGACCGATGCCGATGAACCCGTCTACCGCGTGAGCGTTGCGTCGGGGAACGGCCGTATCGATGTGGTGACCACGTGGGGCGAGATGGCAACGTCGAACGAAACAGCGGACGCGCTCGATCTGCGCATCGCTGGAATCGGTGAGGCGATAGATGCGGCCGACAACCCTGTGGTTGTCGTCGGCAACGTCGGAGCGACACGATGGTCCAAAGGGATGCGGGAGCTGCAGTCCTCGTACGGACTTCGCGACGCAGCGGAAGGCAGTGGCTATCTCTCGACGTGGCCCGTGTCGAACATCGCCGTCATCGGTGGGTGGGCAGGCATCCCGATCGACGTCGTGTTCATGGGCCCGACGTTGACACCGCTCGAGCTCGAGACCGGCCCCGACCTCGGTGCCGAGCACCTACCGGTGACGGTCGTCGTCGGACCATCGTTCGAGAACTGACCGGGGTCACATCACTGATCTGAGCACACCGCCGTCGACGTGTAGCGTCGCTCCCGTGATGTAGGAAGCAACCGGTGACACCAGGAAGGTGGCTGCTGCAGCGAACTCGCCGGGTTCTCCGTACCGTCCGAGCGGGATCGCATCCTCGTTCGCCTCGCGCACCTGGCCAGACGTTCGCCCGAGGCGGTCTGCAACCGCTGCATCGAGCTCGTCGAGGCGCTCGGTGGCGATCCGCCCGGGGATCAACTGGTTGACCCGGATCCCATCTCTCGCCCATTCGTTGGCGAGCGTCTTGGCCAACGCAGCGACTCCGGCACGGAAGATGTTCGACATCGCAAGTGGGCCGATCGGCTCTCGTACCGACACCGACGTGAGATACAACACGGTCCCACCCCTGGTGAGATGCGGGCGTGCAGATCTGGCGAACGACATCGCCGAGCGCAGTGTCAGGCGGTACGCGGCGTCCCAGTCGCGTGGCGTCGTCTCATCGAACGTCGCAGAGGGAGGACCCCCCGCGTTGGGTATCACGATGTCGATCCCACCGAGTCGATGGGCAGCGTCATCGATCCAGCCACGTACCGCGTCTTCATCGGTGACATCGACCTCGGCAGCGGTCACCGCTGCACCCGTCTCACCCGCGATGCGCGCCGCCGTACCCCTCGCGTTGGCAAGGGAGCGCGAGGAGAGCTCCACGATGCAGCCCTCCCGGGCGAGGCTCTCTGCGATCGCTGCGCCGAGCCCTCGCGATGCTGCGGCGACGAGTGCCCGCTTTCCGTTGAGTTGTAGATCCATGACCCCGAGACTACTCGGCGGCGAAGAGGCGGCCAACAGCCCCGACATCGTGTTTTCCGTTCGAGAGCAGGGGGATCTTCCCGAACGACCACCGTTTCGGGCACTGCGGTGCTTGGAGGCGCTCCGCTGTGAGTTCACGAAGACGGGGTTCAAGAGCTGCGTCGGGTCCATCGACGAGGACGCATATGACAGCGCCCCACTCGGGATCGGGCACACCGACGACGACGGCGTCGTCGACCCCGGGAAGGTCGACGATCGCTTCACGCACAACGCTCAGATCGACGTTCTCTCCTCCGGTGATGACGACATCGTCGCGCCTCCCGACAACCGCGAGGTCGCCGTTGGAAGTGAGATATCCAACGTCCGACGTTGCGAACGGGCCATCTCTCGGCGGCTCTGAGAGATACCCGCCGAACACGGCAGGGCCTTCGACGACGATCACACCGGGTTCGCTGTCCCCGTCGGATTCGATGCCGACCGTGAAACCGTCCAGTGGTGGGCCGACGACGTCGGGGCCACTTGGGGGCCTGCCGGGTACCGCGGTGGCGATCTGGGACGTGGTCTCGGTCATCCCGTAGGTCGGAACCAGTGAGATCCCTCGACGTAC
>JAJRYI010000020.1 GCA_024275815.1 Actinomycetes bacterium
AACGACCCCGTACACCGCGTTCGCCAGAGCGTCGCGCCGGAACCGCCGGATCTGCGTCGATCCAACAAGGAGGAGGCTCACCACGGCAACCACGCTCGCCGCTGCTTCCAGACCGAACGGCTCAGACAAGCCGGCGACGACTGCGAGGAACCCCACCGTCAGCGTGACCCAGCCACGTATCCACCAGGGAGATGACGACGCACCGGCCACAGCGGAGATCCCGATGAGCAAGATGGCGTGACCGGGCTCCCCGAACGATGCTGCCCCGTCGCCGAGAGCGACGACCAGCGACACGGCGGCGAGGACGAGACCCGGGTACGCAGACATCCCGGCCAGCCGGGACGGACGGCCACGGAACCAGCGAGTAGCCACACTCGCCGCCCCGACGACGACGAGGGCCCATCCTGAGACCGGGAAGTCGAGACGGGACAGTCCGAACACGCCGAGGGCCACGGGAGCCCACACAGCAGCGGCAGCGATCGAATCCACGTCGTTGCGGTACGAGACGTGTCGGCCCAGGTGCGTCGCGAACCGTCCGGAGACGAGATACGTGACGGCGACGAGGTTCACGGCGACGAGCACGACGATCGCCGGGATGTCGAACAGCATCGACAGGACGGCACCGCTGATGATCGTCACCCGGGCAACCCGTGGGACCCACACAGAGGAGCCTCCGACCCGTTCATGGACCATCCCCACGATCGCTCCGTACGCGACCCCGACCGGTCCGATCCACTCCGGCGACGCCAGCCACGAGACGGTGAGCAGCGACGCCAGTCCGAGTGAGACGTATCCGGAGTTGGCGAGGCCCGAGCGCAACGCCGAACGTGCACGCACATGGAGGTCTACCCACACGTCGTCGAGCCGAGACAGTGCCAGGAGCATCGCTGCAGTGACAGCGGATGCAACCGCCGGTGATGGCCCGAGCGGATCGTCGCCGTTGCCAAGAGCGAACACGACGGCGCTCAAAAGCACTGCGGGGAACGCGACGACGGCAACCCGTCCCGTCGCTATGGAGATGCTTGCTGCAGGGAATCTCGCGACGACCAGGACGGACACCGCCATCACAGCGAGCACCGCGTACAACTGATAACTCGAGACGCCGAACGTGATGTAGAGCCCGAGCACACCCACCGTCGCCCACAGCATCGGTGCCACGAGGTACGCGTAGACCCGTCGGCTTCGTGACAGCCGCACGTAGACCGCGGCACAGACCACGCCGACCAGTGCGTACAGGACCCAGCGACCGGCGCCACCGACGTCGGGGACGATCATGTCGGAACCGTCACGGAACAGCCCGGACAGCATGATCGGCAACGTCAGAGCACCGATCACTCCGGTTGCATCGGCAGATGCCTGGACCGCGACCTGCTTCCTCAGGAGCCGTGTCATCCCTGCGAATACGAGTGGGACCATCACGAAGACCAGGGGTCGGACGTCGGGGTTCGTGACGACCCGGCCAAAGTGGCCGAACGCGAAGAACGAGAAGATCGCGACCCCGGACAGAATCACACCGATGTAGAGCAGAACGTTTGCAAGGACGTCGCCGACGAGCTTGCTCCAACCCCGCGAGACGATCGCCGGGATGGATCGGTCGGGTCGCCGCTCCCGGATCTTTCGACGGGCCGTTGCAATCCGGCGTTGCGGAGGAGGGGCGCTCACAACCGCAGGAGCCGGGTGGCGCGGCGATGTATCGACCGGTGAGGCTGCGGGCACGCTCACCGTCTCTCTCGCTACATCGACCTTCTGCCTGGGCACAACGGTGACACTGCGCGTCGTCACGACCGGTTGGGGTCGCTGTGCTGTGGACTCTTGGAGCAGGTCGGTGAGACGCCTGTAAGTCGCGTTGTCGATGACGTTCCTCGTCCTGGCGCTGAACAGGAACCGTGCAATGGCGTGCTTGGTGACAGTGTCGGGAGACGGCATCAGATCCTCCTTCACCACCAGTAGACGTGAGTTCGCCGGCTTGCACCATCGGGGATGTTCCCCATGGCGCACCCGAGGGCCGATGGCGTACGCTGGGCGCATGCTCGAGACGACCGTTGTAGAGGATGACGTTCAACCGATCGAGAACGTGCTGCTCAAGATCGTGCTCGCGTTCCGCATCCTCGGCTGGGT
>JAJRYI010000308.1 GCA_024275815.1 Actinomycetes bacterium
GGGACGTCGTGCGAGGGAGGGGAACCACGCAACGAGATCGCTGGATGACCCGTGTTCGAGCCGGCCGCCGATGTTCGGCCAGCACCGGAGTCGCAACACGGAGGGGTCGACGGCGATCGGGACGGGATCGCATCGGACGTGCGGGACCTCGATGATCGTACGGCCGTCTGCCAGTTGGCTCCAGACGTCGGGATCGAGCAGGCGCGACACGGCCAGGGTCACCTTGTCCGGGATCGACGCGAGGAGCGCGGCCGTCACCTATCGAGGAAGGGAAGATCCACGATGGTGGCGGGAACCTGTTTCCCGCGGATCTCGATGGTCATCGACTCTCCAGGTTGTGGCGGGGGGGACACGTACGCCATGGCGATGCCGTGGCCCAACGTCGGGGAGAAGTTCCCGGACGTGACGTGTCCCGAGCCGGTCTGTGTCGTGACCGTGTACCCCTCACGTGGAATGGCTCGACCTTCCGTGGTGAAGGCGATCAACTTTCTCGTGAGGTTCCCCCGCTGCGCTTCGAGAGCGGTCTTGCCTACGAAGTCGTGGTCCCAGGCAACAACCCAACCGAGTCCCGCTTCGAGGGGGGACGTGGTCTCGTCGAGTTCGTGTCCCCACAGCGGATACCCCATCTCGAGTCGGAGGGTGTCGCGTGCCCCGAGGGCTGCCGGTGTGGCTCCGGCAGCAACGAACGCGTTCCAGAGCGCTTCGGCTCCTGCGGCGCCGATGTAGATCTCACAGCCTCGCTCCCCTGTGTAGCCGGTGCCTGCTGCAGCGATGGGGTGTTCTCCGAAGACCCCCGTCATGACACGGAACCGTCCCGGCATGAACCCGATGACCCTGCTGATGAGATCCGGTGCATCAGGACCCTGGATGGCGAGCAGCACCGAGTCTGCCCGGACATCGTCGATGTCGACGGTGTTGGGGGCGAAGGCCACGAATCGCGATGCGATCTCCGCGAAGTTGGTGCCGTTCGGCATGATCCAGTACCGCTCGTCGTCGAACCGCCAGACGATGATGTCGTCTTCGACGCCTCCATTGGAGTTGAGCGCCATCGTGTACTGGGCTCGTCCGGGTTCGATCCTGGCGATATCGTTGCACAACTGTTTTCGGAGAAGGTCGGTTGCACCCGTCCCCGTGACCTCGAAGCGGCCGAGATGAGAGACGTCGAACATCCCGACGGAGTCACGCACGGCTGCGTGTTCTGCCAGGACACTGTCGTACTGGACCGGCATGGTCCAGCCGCCGAAATCGGTGAAGCGCGCTTCTGCGCGTTCATGTACGTGATGGAGTGGGGACGTTGGCATCTCGGCCTCCGTATCGTCGTGCGCCGATGAGATGGTAGTTGCCCTCAGGAGGCGTCCGCAGCCCCGAGGTCGATGACGTCGGGTGGGCCCGGGATCCGTCTTGGAGTAACCGTCTCGATCGAAGCATCGGGTTCCTCGAGCCCGTACTTGACGAGGAGATGGAGATAGTCCCGCTGATAGAAGACCTTGCACTTGATCTCTGGATAGATCTCGCGCAGGCGACGGACCTTCTTGTTCTTCTTCGTGACGAGCTTCTGGCTCATCGTCGTGATCTCGATGTAGACGTCATCGTCGGGGAGGAAGAAGTCGGGTCGAAAGAAGTTGATGGGTTCGCCGTTCGCATCCCACTCGAGGGCGAACGCTGTCGGCTCGTACTCCCACTCGATGTCGTAGAAGTCCAACAGCCGCGCGAACTCGCGTTCACTGTTGTGCGCGAACTGAGTCGTCTCGGCCGGTGACGGCCCGAAGAGATCGTCGGTGGTCAGGTTCCAGTCACTCCCGCTGCTCGTGGGGCGGCGATCCCTTCAGACTGGTTCGGGAACAGTTTGTGAATCTCGCCCCTGACCTCATCGTGTACGGGGCGCACAGCGATCCCGAACACTCCCTGGCCCCGGCGAAGCAGATCGACGACCTGTTCCGGACTGCGGGCCGCGTAGATCGTCGTGCCGTCGCTGAGCAAGGTGATGTCCTGCTCACGCCAGTCCTCCCCGACCTCGGCTTCGAGTTGTTCGAAAGCCGTGCGGATCTTGTGGAGACTCGTTCCTGCGTCCTTGAGACGTTTGACGACTCGAAGCGTCACGATGTCCTGGAAGGTGTAGAGACGCTGTGTCCCCGACCCGGACGCCACCTGCATGGAGGGCCCAAGGAGCCCCGTTCTATCCCAGTAGTCCAGCTGGCGGTACGTGATACCGACGACTGCGCACACCTGAGGTGAACGGAAGCCGAGTGTCGTGTCGTTGTGAGCGTCGCTCATGAATTCGTCTCCTATAGCCCAGTAGGTTACACGTTCGTAATTCCACCCGATGAACTACGCCCATGAAAGTTACGAGGGCCATCGGCACATGTCAACGACCTGTCTCAGCGCGCCCCGATGAGATCGGCGAGATGGTCGAGTTCCTCGACCGTTCCGATGCTAAAGAGAACGCTGTTCTCGGTGAGCGGACTGTGGGGATCGGGGTTCATCTGGACGGGTTGACCGTTCCTCGAGATGCCGATCACCATCGCTCCGCCTTCCCTTCTCAGGTTGAGATCGGCAAGTGATCTGCCCACCGCGGGTGAGTCGGGCTCGACGACCAAACGCTTGATGCGGAACTCGGTTGCTGAGTCGCGGACGACGGTTTCAACGAACTCGACGATGCCGGACTGTCCGGCGAGGGCCGCGATGCGTTGGCCACCAACCATCTCAGGGGTGACGACGGCGTCGGCACCGGCAAGGACGAGCTTCTTCTCGTACTCCTTGTCGCTGGCCAGTGCATAGACGTTGATGTCTGTGCACAGCGCCTTCGCCGACAACGTGATGACAAGGTTGTCGCTCGAGGAAGCAACACACGCCACAACCGAGCGGGCATGATCGATTCTGGCTTCGTTGAGGATCTCATCGCGCGTGGCGTCGCCGGCGACGACGAGGTACCCCTCGGAGGTGGCTTGTGCGACCGCTTCGGGATCACGTTCGACGATCAAGACCGTGACTCCCCCGCGACGCAAGGTGGAGGCGGCACTCGAGCCGACTCTCCCGAAGCCACAGACGATCACATGGTCGGTGACTCGCTTGATGTCTTTGCTCATCTTGTTGCGTCTCCGATAGTCCGACCCGATGACGATCTCAAAACCGTACTCCATGATCGCGGTGACCGTGTACAGCGCGGCGCCCATGCCAGAGATGAGGACCACGACGAGCCATATCTTCGTAGCCCCCTCGATGGCGATCACCGGTTCGCCGAGTCCGAGGGTGGTGATGACGATGATCGTCAGATACACGGCGTTCCCGAAGTCGATCTCCGTCAGGACGACGAAGCCGGCTGCTCCGACCGTGATCACGGTAACGAGGGCGATGATCCCGGCCCTCAGATTGGTCGGCAGCCTCACGAATCGTTGCCGGGTCCGGGTTCGAAGTCGTCCGACTCGAAGTCGCCGGGATCGATGCGGTCGAGGAACTCTCTGAAGCGCTCAATCTCTTCCTCGTCCTCCTGGTCGCGGATGCGCACGCCGGCCTCGTCGAGGAGTTCGCGGGAGGCGAAGAGAGGCGCATCGGTTCGTACGGCGATCGCTACGGCATCCGATGGCCGGGACGAGATCGTGTGAACGTCGTCCCCAACCGACAGTCGGAGATCGGCGTAGAAGGTACCACCCCGCAGTTCCGTCACGACGACCTCGTCGACCTTGGCTCCGAGCTCCTCGATCAGGGTCGTGAGTAGATCGTGGGTGAGCGGGCGCTCAGGTTGGATGCCGTCGTGAGCCAACGCGATCGCCGTTGCCTCAGGGGTGTTGATCCAGATCGGGAGATACCGCTCCCCGCCATGTTCACGCAAGAGCAAGATGGGAGTGTTCGTCGGCAGTTCGATCCTGATACCAACGAGATCCATCGGAACCGAGTCTGTCATGAGAACACGATATCACCGCACGGCGATATTGCGCGTCACCCGAACACGATCGCTTCGAACGTCTCGGGATGTTGCGCGAGTTGCTCGATGTCGAGGACCGCCCAGATCGACTCGAGGTTGCGGTAACGCCCCTCCCAGTCCATCCCGTAACCGAGGAGGTACTCGTCCCCGACCTGGAACCCTCGATACTCCACGGGTACGTCGACGATGCGCCGTCGTGCCTTGTCGATGAGGGCGACCGTCCGCAATGAGCGCACACCTCGTGTGAGCATCATCTTGCGCATCGTCGAGAGTGTGAGCCCGGTGTCGACGATCTCGAGCACGAGGAGCACGTTACGGCCTTCGAGTGGAACCGAGACGTCCATCGCTACAGAGACGCGACCCTCCCTGCCGAACCTCGTCAAGGACAGGAAATCCGGTGTGAAGGTGAGCGGGAGATGGGCCATGAGATCTTTCGTGAAGATGAGTGAGCCCTTGAGCACCGACACGACGACGACGTCTTGCGTGTCGACGTCGTTCATGATCTCGTCGGCGAGTTCTGCAACCCTGCGGTCGATCGTGTCCTTGGATATCACTTCGATGAACGAGTCGCTCATCCGTCTCCACCAGCAACCCCGGGGATGGCCCCGCGGATCCATCGGCCGATCGCCTCGGCCTTGGGGAGGTCCTCGAGTGAGGATGTGTTCCACCGGCCGTCATCGAGCTTCGGCATGGAGCGAAGCCGCCGCTCGTGGCTGTCGCTGAGGTCGAGGTCCTCCGAGATCGCTCCCCCACCCTCTTCGGCGTACAGTGGCCTGAGCCAGCGGTCCTCGATCGAGTACGTCGAGTACGCCCAGTCGACGATCTCGCGTGTGTCGGCGAAGTGATCGTCGGAGTGCATCACAACGCTGTAGATCCTCCGGCCGGCCTGCTCGGTGACTCCGAGGAGCACCTTGTCCGCCCACGGTGTCTCCCCCGTTTTGAGCCCGATCGTGCCGGGGTAGGTTCCCAGAAGCCTGTTCGTGTTCTTGAAGGTACGGGTCTTGCCGTTGGGGTCTGCGGGCATGTTCACCAGCTTGATCCGGGTGATCCGCTCGATGTCGGGGTACTCCTGGGATGCGATGATGAGCGTGAGCAGATCGCGCGGTGTCGAGTAGTGGTTCTCGTTGTCCAGGCCGTTGGGGTTCGCAAAGCTGGTGCTCGACATGCCGAGTTCCCTTGCCCGTGTGTTCATCATCGTGACGAAGCTCGAAATCGAGTCTCCTCCAACGGCGTACGCGAGCGTCAGGGCGGCGTCGTTGCCGGAACGCACGAGCATTGCAATGAGCAGGTCGCCGACCGACCACTCCTCACCTGCGACGAGACCTGCCGTCGAACCCCGTGTCTGGGTGGCGAAGTCGGGCACGATGATCGTGTCCGTGAGATCGGTGTTGTCGATGACGAGCATGGCCGTCATGACCTTGGTGACGGAGGCCATGGATCCGGCCTCGTTGGCGTTCCACGACGCGAGGACGACGTCGGCGTCGGCGTCGTAGACGATCCATCGCTCGGCCGTCA
>JAJRYI010000309.1 GCA_024275815.1 Actinomycetes bacterium
ATGGCGATGCTGACCGAACGGGCTGAGAGCGGCAACGTTCACGTCGTGTACGTCAACTCGGTGGGCGGTCAGGACGAGTTGGTGTTCGACGGTGCCTCGATGGTCATCGCACCCGATGGGGAGCTGCTGCACAGGTCCCCGCAGTTCCTCGAGGACCGCTTCGTGATCGATGTCGAGGTTCCGACCTCCGGGCCGGCGCTGCTACCCGTGATCGAGGTGCCACCTCGCACCGGTGACCGCCCGGAGATAGACGACCCGGTAGTTGCACCTGACCTCGATCCCTCCGAAGAGGTGTATCGGGCGTTGTGCACCGGACTCTCGGGGTACGTCACCAAGAACGGGTTCTCAGAGGTCGTGGTCGGCCTGTCGGGAGGGATCGATTCGGCGCTCACCGCTGTGATCGCCGCCGATGCGCTCGGGCCCGAAGCCGTGCGGGGGGTCACGATGCCGACCCGGTACTCGTCCCGAGGCTCTGTGGAGGACTCGATCGATCTGGCCTCGAGGCTCGGGATCCGGATCGAGACGATCCCGATCGACGATGTCTTCGCGAACTTCCTCGATGCCCTACGTCCCGTGTTCTGGGATGCACCCCACGATGTTGCGGAGGAGAACCTCCAGGCACGAATCCGTGGGACCGTACTGATGGCCATCTCGAACAAGTTCGGAGGGATGGTCGTTGCCACGGGGAACAAGTCGGAGATGGCGGTGGGGTACGCAACGCTCTACGGCGACATGGCCGGTGGTTATGCGGTGCTCAAGGATGTGTACAAGACCACGGTGTACGAGCTGTCGAGATGGCGCAATCGCAACGAGGAGGTGATCCCGCTGTCGATCATCGACAAGGAACCCTCGGCGGAGCTGCGTCCCGATCAACTGGACTCCGATTCGCTTCCGTCGTACGACGATCTCGACGAGATCCTGTACAAGTACATCGAGGAGGACATGACGGCTCGTGACATCATCGCCTCGGGGTGTGACGAGGAACTCGTGCGGCGCATCGCCTCGATGGTCGATCGTAACGAGTACAAGCGCCGCCAGGCAGCCCCGGGAGTCAAGATCACCCGCAAGGCGTTCGGACGCGACCGTCGCTTGCCGATCACGAACAGGTTCCGGCCGTGACGGAACGTTCGATCGGGCCCGTGCTCATGAACGGCGTGGAGGTGGATCCAACACATGCGGCGATCAGCGTGTTCGACATCGGCTTCCAACGTGGATACGGGTGCTTTGAAGCGATGCGTTCCTACGGGGGGACGCCGTTCCGCATGTACGCCCACCTCGAACGCCTCGAGAACAGTGCGCGCAATCTGAGAATCGGTCTACCAGACAGGAGCGTTCTCGCCGACTGGTGTCTCCGATCGTCCAAGGCTGGAGATGGACAGTTGCGTGTCTTCGTGACCGGAGGTCTCGACGCAAAGAACCCGGGGACGGACAATACGATCGTGATCTTTCTCGAACCCCTCCCCGACATCCCACCGTCCGTCCGGCTTGACGTGATCGAGGCACCGTGGCACGCCGATGGGAGGACCTCGGAGTTGACCGGTGCCAAGACGTTGTCCTATGGGCCGAATCTCGCGGCAACGATCGCTGCCCGGTCGCGTGGTTTCGACGATGCTGCCCTCGTCGGTGCCAACGACATCGTTCTCGAGGGTCCCACGTTCAGCCTCGGATGGGTCCGTGGCGGGGTGATGTACACACCGAGCCTCGAAAGCCACATCCTCGAGTCGATCACACGGGAGGCGACTCTCGAGGTTGCTCAACGCATCGGTGTACCGACCGAGACCGGCCGATACGACAGGAGCCACCTTCTCAGTGCCGATGAGGTGTTCGTCATGTCGACCGTTCGAGAAGTCCTCCCTGTGACGGCTGTCGGGGACACCGAGTTCGAACCGGGCCCGATCACCGCGGCACTGCGTCGGGGGTTCGGCGACCTCGTCGCGCAGGAGACAGGGTGATCTGGCTTCTCGACGACGTCGATCGCCTCTACGAAGGTGTCGTCACGGACCCCGATTCGTGGATCGAGCAGCGGTTCATCGACTGGTCCGAGTCGGTCATCTCGGGAGGTGAGATCGACCGGGAGATCTCGAAGCATCTGAGACGGGTCATGGCAACGGCACGCAAGTTGCGTGTGTTCTGGGCAGATCGACCCGATCGACCCGATCTGGAGTGGCGATCGAAGGTCGACATCGCCCTCGGCCCGCGAGCGTGGCGCCCGGTGCTGAACCTCGCCACGGTTCTGCTCGACTCGGACCCCGAGGAGGAACTCTTCAAGCGCACTGCCGGTTTGTTCCGTATCGTCAACAACGCCCCGTACCTCGACGGAATCGGCTACGAAAAATGGTCAGAACACCACACACCTTCGGTCTAGCCGGGTAGCATCACCATCGTGACTGGTAGCAGGTGTGTTGGAGTGGTCGTAGGTATCGCGGTTCTCGTTGCAGCCTGCACATCGAGTCCATCTGCTGAGACCACGACAACTGTGACGCAGGTGCCGTTGACCACCGTGGCTGCGGACTCCACAGCACCGACGACGAGCCAGCCAACGACGACGACGAAAGCACTCGAGGAACTCACCCCGCCGAAGTATCGGATCGTCGAACGGATCAAGGGCGAGGGTGCGGGGGACACCGTCGTGGTCCTTCTCGACCCGACGAGTTACGACTCCCTGACCGATATCGACCTGTTCGACGTGATCGCCGAGGTTGTCGAACTCTTCCCGCCCGTCTCCGTGATCCACATCGTCGATGACCCTGCTGCGGCGAACGTCGTGGCGAACCCGGACGCGTCGAACGCTGAGATCCAGGCGATCCAGGCCAACTACCTCGCCAGGCTCGACAACGGTTTCAAGATCACATACCTCGGACCCTTCGCCTCGAGTGGCACCGCGGTACTCGGAAGCTGACCCGCCCCGTCCTCGTTACAGCAAGAGGCTCGCCGTGAGGAGGAAACTCCCGAAGCCCACGGCGTCGGTGATCATCGTCAGGAAGATGTTCGAGGCCATCGCGGGATCCTGATTCAAGCGTCGAAGGATCAGCGGGATGCTCGATCCGGC
>JAJRYI010000310.1 GCA_024275815.1 Actinomycetes bacterium
CGCGCCTCGCCGAACACGCCCTCGACGTGCTCATCCCCGATGAGCCGGACCGCACCACGATCCACGACGTCATCTTCGCCGAACTCGTACGGGGGAACATCAACACCGAGTCCAAGCGACGCTACCTCGAAGCCATCGACCATCTCGTTACCCGGGGAGCGCAAGGCATCATCGCCGGATGTACCGAGATCGAACTCCTGATCGGTCCCGACGACGTTCCCGTCCCGTTCTTCCCGACGACCGCCATCCACGCTGCGGCCGCCGTCGAGTTCGCACTGGGCTGACGGCTTCGAGAATCCGAGAGACCCCGACTGTCACGGATGCGGTCACGTCCCCTCAAGATTTCTCACAATTCCTTAGTAAGGTACTATTCATTTTGTCTGATCGGGGGTACGATGGAAGCAGCCACACAGTTGGCTTGTGAATTATTTCACAAGCCGTTAGTGAAAGGAAAGCTCATGGCTGATCGGCTCCGGAAACTCGGAATCGTGATGACAGTTATCGGCGTAGTGTTCGCGATCGCAGGCGTCTACGCCTTCACCCAGGTCCAAGCGGGGTACGCCTCGCTACAAGCGTTCAGCGAAGCACAGGGCGTCGAGTTGAGCTACAACGACGCAGGTCAGCTCGTCGACCGAGGGACGACAGAGGGCGCCGAAGCGATCATGACCCTCCTCACAGATGAATGGGGCTACCCGGTCAAGGCGTCGGAACTCGATCCGAACGACCCGCTCGTCAACACGGCTAGCGAGTACATGTTCATGATGGCAACCATCGGATACCACGTGCTCGAAGGAACCCAGACCGTGGTCCTGACGGACTCCGTCGAGTACAACGGTGAGACCTTCGCTGCCGGTACCTATGAGGTACCCGTCGACGGTCGCTACTGGACCGGCTTCGACCGGATGCATCCACTCGATGGACCCGCTCGCAGCCAGGCGTGGTCGGGAACCGTCCACGGACTCTTCGGCGAGCTCGGTGTCGGTACCGTCACGGCATCGACCCTCCAGCTGGGTCTCGGCGTGAGCGCGCTGATCTTCGGCCTCGGGCTGACGATCACGCTCCTCGGTGCCGGCCTGTTGTGGGCCGGAAGGGGCAAAGAGGACGACACGTACCACGTGCTCGTCGACAGCTCCCCGAAACCAGAACCCGCCAACGTCTGATCCAACACGAAGCGATACCACGAGGACAGGGACCTCCGACCCATCGGAGGTCCCTGTCGCGTCGTACCACCCCGATCTCCTGTCCGACCTCTGTCGTCTGATTTGTGACCGATCTCCCCCGACACGCGTCATCCCTATCGAACCGCCCCAACACATATCAAGGAGAAGGCATCATGAAGGCCAATGAATCAAGCTGGGACCGCATCGCTCGAGTCGTACTCGGTGCAGCGCTCATCGTCGGCGGGTTGACCGCAGTCGGCGGCACCGGTGGCTACATCATGGCGGCCGTCGGCCTGATCCCCCTCGTCACCGGACTCATCGGCTGGTGCCCCATCTACTCGATTCTCAAGATCGGGACCAAGGAAGACGCGACGTCGACATCAGGCTGAACGACCCAGCATCATCAGCCATATCGATGCGTACTCGCGACTCTGAGGTCCTCCTCTTCTCCGCGCCGCACTGCTCCTCCTGTCGAGCAGTGCGGCCAGCGGCGTCTGAGGTCGCCTCTGCCTTCAACGGATCCGTGATGTTCCGCGAGATCGATGCAACTGTCGAACGTTCCGTCGCATCGCTCCACGGGGTCAAGGGTGTACCGACCTTCGTCGCTATCCACGACGACGTCGAGGTCGGCAGACTCGTCGGTGTCGGTACACGGAACGATCTCGAGAAACTCTTCGAGGCTGCCGACTCGGGTGACCCCACTCGACGGCGCATTTCGTCCACCGATCGGGTCCTCAGGCTCGCCGTCGCGGCAGTGTTCGCTGGAGCGGCGCTCGCCACCGGTGTCACCCCCCTGTGGATTCTCGCCACGGGTGTCGGGGTGTTCGCCGTCTGGGACCTGGTACGACCCGAGAGAAGGTCCCGGCGATGAACAAGCTCGGTCACTCGACACGGGA
>JAJRYI010000311.1 GCA_024275815.1 Actinomycetes bacterium
GACAGAAATGTCCCGAGTGTGCCGCACCTGCACCGGGGGCTCGCGTCGTCTATGCACGCCAGACGATTGGACGGCCATCGTTCCAGACCTCACCGGTTTCGTTCACGATCATCGGTATCACGACCGCCATCTTCATCGCCGGCTACCTGTCACCGGACATCCACCAGTGGCTCTTCATCAATCTGGTTCAAGTGAACATCCTCGTCGATGGTGGACAGTGGTATCGCATCTTCACCGCCGCGCTCATGCACGGCGGGTTTCTGCACATCGGCTTCAACATGTACGCCCTCTATCTCTTCGGCCCCCGCCTCGAACAGCAGGTTGGCGGCCCTGCGTTCGCTTCCCTCTACGTGGCAGCTGCCGGTGCCGGCGGACTCACGGCGTACGCCGTCGACCCGTTGGCACGTTTCCCCTTGCTCGGGGCGTCCGGAGCGATCTTCGGTCTGTTCGGGGCGTGGATGTTCGTAGCGTGGAAGATGCGCAAGACACCCGGTGGGCGTTCGATGTTCAACCAACTCGGCGTGCTCCTCGTCATCAATATGGCGCTTCCGTTCATGATTCCGAACATCTCATGGCAAGCCCACCTCGGGGGGTTCGCGAGCGGGATTCTCATCGCTTGGCTCTGGTCGACCTTTGCGGTCGGGAAGCCGAACGCCCGGGTGATCCGCACGGTGATCGCGGTCGCGGTCGCTATCGCCGCCGTGGCGATCACGATCGCGTTGTAGCACTGTCGGCCATCGGCAATCGGTGAAGTATGCGCGGTATCGGTGTTCATGTGTGAACTGCGGCCTGTGAACTCTGGACGCTCCCGGCACGTACACTGCGAGCCGTGAACGAACACGCGGTACTCGACCCAACACTCGACCGTCCCGGCGAGGCCTGCGGTGTGTTCGGGATAACCGGGACCGGCATCGATGCAGCACGGCTGTCCTACTTCGGCCTCTTCGCACTCCAGCACCGTGGACAGGAGAGTGCCGGCATTGCAGTGTCGGACCGTGACAACCTCACCGTGTACAAGGACCTTGGCCTCGTTGCGCAGGTCTTCGATGAGAGCATCCTGGCGGGCCTCGATGGGGAACTCGCAGTCGGTCATACGAGGTACTCGACGACCGGTTCGAACAGTTGGGAGAACTCCCAACCCGTGTTCCGCCATCTCGGGGAGAACGGCATCGCTCTGGCCCACAACGGGAACCTGACGAACACATCGGATCTCGCAGCGCGTCTCGGCCCGCTCGCAGCCTCGACCGATTCCGAGCTGATGACCGAGGCCATAGGGCGGGCGATGGGTGACGACGGCCTCTCCTTCGAGGAGGCTCTCATGGCAACCCTGCCGACCCTCGAGGGTGCGTTCACCCTCACCGTCATGGACCGCACGACGCTCGTCGGCGTGCGCGATCCGCACGGTTTCCGTCCACTGTGCCTCGGTCGGCTCGCGGAGTCCTGGGTGATCGCCTCAGAGACTGCAGCGCTCGACATCCTCGGGGCTGAGTTCGTTCGACAGGTCGCCCCCGGAGAGATGGTCGTCATCGATGCCGACGGACCACACAGCCGGTTCCCGTTCACCGACGTGCAGCCACGTCTGTGTATCTTCGAGTTCGTCTACTTCGCACGGCCCGACTCGACTCTGCTCGGCCAGACGATCCACTCGACCCGCCAGGAGATGGGTCGCCGTCTCGCCAGACAAGCACCGATCGAAGCCGATATCACGGTGCCGGTCCCCGAGTCGGGCATCCCGGCAGCACAGGGCTACGCCGAGGTGTCCGGGATCCCGTACACAGATGGGATCGTCAATAACCGCTATGTCGGTCGTACGTTCATCCAACCCGCACAGGCCATGCGTGATCGCGGCGTCCGTATGAAGCTGAACGCGATGCCCGGCATCGTCTCAGGCAAGCGCGTGGTACTCGTCGACGACTCGATCGTACGGGGGTCGACGACGAGCCAGCTCGTCGCCTTGATGCGCGACGCCGGTGCCACCGAGGTCCACCTGCGGATCTCGTCGCCGCCGTATCGGTGGCCGTGCTTCTACGGCATGGACACCGGTGACCGCTCCACCCTCCTTGCCGCCGACAGGACCATCGACGAGATCGCCGAAGAGCTCGACGTCGACTCCCTCATCTATCTCGATCTCGATAACCTCATCCAGGCAACCGGCACAGATGCCGATGCCTTCTGTACGGCGTGCCTCTCGGGGGACTACCCGACCGACGTACCGATAGCAGACAGCAAGTTCCTCCTCGAACGGTCAACATGACGAGCTACGAAAAGGCAGGAGTCAACCTCGATGCGGCAGACGAACTCGTCGACCGCATAGGCTGGCGCGTCACGAGCACCTGGACGGAGGACGTCGTCGGTGGCTTCGGGGGCTTCGCTGCGGGTCTCCAGATCCCTGCCGGCTTCGAGCATCCGATCCTGATGATGTCCACGGATGGAATCGGCACCAAGGGAGAGATCGCCCGTCAGACGGGACTGCTCGAGGGACTCGGCTACGACCTCGTTGCCATGGTCGCCGACGACCTCGCTGCTGCCGGAGCCCAGCCGATCGCCCTGACCGACTACATCGCCATCGGCCACCTCGATCTCGATCGGGTCGAGACGATCGTCGAATCGATCACCGATGCGTGTGCTGAGGCCGACATCGCCCTGCTCGGAGGCGAAACAGCAGAACATCCAGGAGTGATGGACCGCGACCAGTTCGACATCGCTGCAACCGCCCTCGGAATCGTCGAGATGGGCGACGAGGTCGACACCGCACGTATCGCCCCCGGTGACGTCATCATCGGCGTCAAGAGTCCGAACCTGCGATCGAACGGGTTCTCACTCGTGCGAGCGATCGCCGCCAAGCATCTCCCTCTCGATGCGCCCTTCCCCGATACCGACACCCCGACCGCTCACGTTCTGCTCGACCCGTCCATCGTGTACGCCCCGGCGGTCGTGAACATGCTCGCCAGGGTGCAGCCCCACGGCCTGTCCCACATCACCGGCGGTGGCCTCCCCGGAAACATGGTCCGGGTGCTCCCCGACGGTACGAGGGCCATCATCGAACGGTCCCGCTGGGAGGTCCCGCACGTCTTCCAGGTCCTCCAGCGCCTCGGCAAGGTCCCGCCCGGGGACATGTTCCGTACGTTCAACATGGGCATCGGATTCGCCGCGATCGTGGCCGAAGACGACGTCGACGCGACCCTCAAGGCGTTCGAGACGAGTGACCTCGCCTCGGTCGTGATCGGTCGCATCGTCGACGGTGACAAAGGCGTCGAGATCCGATAGCGCCCGGCCACCACGCTCTCCCTGGGAGAATGTGCCGTACGGATCGACAGGTCACCGCTTCCTTTCGGTAGAGAGGCAGATGGAACACGTGGGAGACGACACCCTCACCGCATCGTTCACCGAGTTCGTCGTCGAACACGAACGAAGGGTCCGGAGCGCGTTCACAGCAACACTCGGCATCGAGATCGGCCGCGAGGCCACCGCAGAAGCGCTCGCCTACGCCTGGGAACACTGGGACAGGGTCTCTGCCATGGAGAACCCGCGGCGTACCTATTCGTCGTCGGGAGGGACAAGGGACGCCGCATGGCTCGCAAGCGCACCGTGTACCTGCCGGATGTCCATCGGGAGGAACTCCCCTGGGTCGAGCCCGGCCTTCCCCCGGCGCTCACCTCGCTGAACGAGACACAGCGAACCGTCATCATGCTCCTCCACGGATACGACTGGACGATGGAGGACGTCGCCTCGACGCTCGGGATCTCGAAGGAATCTGTCCAGACCCATGC
>JAJRYI010000312.1 GCA_024275815.1 Actinomycetes bacterium
ACCGCCACTACCAGCCAGATACTCTTTTTCACTTCTCGAAACCTCCAAATGGGGCGTATCCACCCCGTGTCGAGATCGTGCCACCAGTATATCATGAATCCCTTAGTAGCTAACTATGGATTGATGGGTGCGCACTCAGCAGTGGAGCTCGGGACCCCGTGGAGGTTCCCTGTACTCAGAGGCCGCGCAGATCGAGAGCGGTCGTTCACCATTCACCGTTCACCGCTCACCGAAAGAACCTGAGTATCCAGGATTGGGCCGGGGGTTCGGCTGTGAACTGTGAACCTGGCGACCGAGCCTG
Organism: Actinomycetes bacterium; assembly: GCA_024275815.1. Classification (GTDB taxonomy): domain Bacteria; phylum Actinomycetota; class Acidimicrobiia; order Spongiisociales; family UBA5794; genus JAMBLL01. The sequence goes on from JAJRYI010000312.1 coordinate 302, forward strand.
CCTGTCTGCGGTCTCCTTACGAGAGCTTCACGACTCTTGTCCCGCCGGCGAAGACATCGTGCCATCCGGTCTTCGTCGGTGATTCGTTGATGGTGTACGCGATGTAGATCACGGCACCGAGGGCGAGCAGACTACCGAGCACCGGGATGATGTTGAGCGCGTTGAAGAGGTTGCGCTTGACCGCCATCTCGAAGGTCGGGTTCTGCCCGTCCGGCCCCTCCGTCTTCAGCTTCATGATCATCTTGCCGACCGTCTGGCCCCGGGATGATTCGAGGAAGGCGAAGTAGCCGATGATGACCGCTGCCCACAGGACACCGATCACGATCCCGGAGAAGCTGAAGCCGCCGAAGAACCCACCGAACCCACCGACACCAGAGAACATCAAGGAGAACAAGATCGGCACGATGATGATCATGAACACGAACCAGAGGATCGCGCCGTCGATCAATCGCGCGAGGAATCTCGGCATCAGGTCTGCCGGTACCTCACCGGTGGCTGCACTTTCGTTCTCGAACTCGGGTTCCCTATCGGTCATGATCTCTCCCATCGTCGACGTACTGTGTTGATTGCACAATAGCGAAACGATCCACCCCTGACACGCCATGGCCCGACTCGTTCCACGGTTCGCAGAGGACGTAGCATGGGGCACACATTGTCCCCGACGACCCACCCTTGTGTCCTGTTCCTATGCGTGCACAACGCCGGGCGCTCCCAGATGGCCGCCGGATGGCTCCGCCACCTCTCACAAGGCACGGTCGACGTCTACTCCGGCGGTTCGAACCCCGCCTCAGGCCTCAACGAGATGGCCGTCACAGTGATGGCCGAGGTCGGCGTCGATATCGCATCCGCCCTCCCGAAGCCGTGGACCGATGATCTCGTCCGGAAAGCCGACGTGATCATCTCGATGGGATGCGGCGATGCCTGTCCCGTGTATGCGGGAAAGCGGTACGAGGACTGGGACCTCCCGGACCCGGCGGGACAACCAATCGAGACCGTGCGAGAGATCCGCGACGAGATCGCCGGACGGGTACAGAACCTCCTGGCGAGTCTTCAACCGGGAGAGTGAGATCACCGATCGCGGGTTCTCAACCTCGATCCTCGAACTCATCGGAAGGGGGCCCAACTCGCGGGACCTGGAATCAGACAGACGGAGGCAGCGTTGACGGGAGCGACGACCCGCGGGAGGCAACGACATGGGACAGAGCATGGCCGGAGACCAGATCAGGGACTTCATGCTCACAGGGGCACACACGGGCAAGCTGGCCACGGTTCGCAGCGATGGCCGGCCGCATGTTGCCGCTGTCTGGTTCTCGTTCGACGACCGTGGGCGTGCCGTGTTCCTCACGGGAGGAGAGACGCTCAAGGCTCGCAACATGCAGCGCGATCC
>JAJRYI010000313.1 GCA_024275815.1 Actinomycetes bacterium
GGGGCCGGATCGGCAGAAGGAGAGCCGTGTGCTCGGAGTAGTACTCGCCAAGCGAGAGGTCCGCAAGGGGTTCGAGGCGGTCAACCGACGCGACCTCGACACTCTGACAGGGATGTTCGCTCCCAACGGCGTGTTCGAGTTCCCCGGTGACACGGTGCTCGGTGGTCGAAGTGAGACTCCTGCGGTGATCCGGGGATGGTTCGAGCGTTGGTTTGATCGAATGCCCGAGATCGAGTTCATACTCACCCACGTCTCGGTGGAGAGGATGCTGGCCATGGGAGGGTCCAACGTCGTGCGCGCCGAGTGGATCCTCGATGAGAGGGATACGGATGGTGTCGCCTATCACCTGACCGGTGTCACCGCTTTCGAGGTCCGTGGAGGCAAGGTGAAGCTGGCCAAGGACTACATCTTCGATCAGGATGTGATCTCATAGGCGTGGCCGAAGCGAGGATGACCGTTCGAGGCAGTTGGGGATCTCGGCCGATCTTCGAGAGTCGCTGTAGCTCCAGAAGTTTCGCGGTGTCGGGTACCGCGTCGTCCTTCGGTCCCCCTTTCAAGGGGGATAGGCGAGGAGCGTGCGACGAGCCAGGGGGATGGGGGCTCGGAGTCGTTGCTTGTGTCCGTTGGGTTTTCACCCTCCTGGCTCGAGGGCTCGCCTGCCCTCCCTTGAGGGAGGGCAGAAGAAACGGAGTGCTTGAGACGGGTGTGGCCACACGGAGTGTCAGGGCTTTCGAACGATCCTCACCAGGAGTGAGATACCGGCCGCAGCGGTGATGGCACCGATCAGGATCCACTCGGGAGCCCTCGTCATGAACGAGGTCGGTACGTAGCTTGCACCGAAGCCCTGGAGTGTCCAGACGACGCCCATCACGATGAGGAGCCCTGCACCGATGATCTTGAGAATCTGCATGCGATCTCCCGACTACGCGTCGTGTGTTCCCTGCTTGCTCTCGACGCCCTCGCGAGTGGCGGTGAGAGCGATGTACTCGACGGTGGCGATGAACAGGATCACCGCGGCGACGCCGGCGAGGACGACACCGAAAGGTGGCAGCGGAGCGAGAAGGAGCAGGCCACCGACGAGAGCGACCGATCCCCACTCGAGGAGCCTGCGATGGGATGCGACGAACGTGATCAACGGCGATATGTCGGCTCCATCGGCACCGTCCGTTGGGGTGGTGTCGGCGAATACGGCCCTCACCCATCGTGCCCGTTCCGAATCCCCCATGATCCATGCGATCGTTGCTGCGGTTCCGCCGATGAGCAGGATGATCCACGACTGAGTGATGAACCGTGAAAAGACGATGTTCCCCGCTGCGGTCACACCCGCCTCTCTGACGGGATCTTCGACCGCACTGTTCACCAGTGCCTTGAGGAGTCTCCCGTCGATGAGCGACACGAGCATTGCGATGGTTGTCGCGCTCCCGATCCAAACGGTGAGCTTTCGTCTGTTCGTTGCAACACCGTACGCAGCGAACAGAAGCACCATCGAGAGGGCGATGGAGAACCATCGAATGGAGTAGATGACGGATGCGAGCGTCTGGATGACGCCCCCGTCCCTGGATTCGAACAGCGGGATCGTCAGATCGGGTTCGACGCCGTCGAGGATGGTGAACCCCAGTTCGTCGAGTCTCTCGGTCACGAGAGTCCCGATCTCGGTGAGGTCGAGCACGACGTAGCCGTCCTCGGAGGTGAGGAGATCGGACTCGACACCGCGGATGTAGAGAAGCGTCGCGCGATGTGTCGCCTCGAGCGTCTTCTCCCAGATCGCCGTTAAGGGTTCCGATCGGATGATCTCCGTTGCGATATCGGCGATCAAACCTTGGAGACCCTGGGTCAGGGGAACAGCCGCGAACTTGAGACCGTCGGGGAGTCCGTCGAAGATCGCCTGGCCAACCTCGTTCGAGCCGATGACGCTGTCGGCGACGGCTTCACCCAGGGCACGTGAAACGTCAGGATCTGCGGGGAGGGGAGCAAACGTTTCGACGAAGGACTCGGTGTCGAGGATCGTGGTGGCGAGCCAACCGGCGTGGTTCGCAGTGATGAGGACGAGGCCGAAAAGCACGGTGAGCACAGCGGCAAGCCGCATGCGCCACCGCCGTGGAGTTACCGCGGCCGGCGGCGTTGTGGTACTTGACATGGCCGAAACGTAGCGACCGGTGGGGACCGTTGGGGCGGTTCGTGGCACTTGCTGGAAATCACCCGATATACCGGGCAATCGGTGAGTGTGTGGTTAGAGTCGTTTAGTAGTCAAGTTGGGAGTTGTAGTGGAGAATATTGATTGGCAGGACTTGCTTTTCAAGTTCAATGGTCGGATCAACCGAGCGAAGTTTTGGATCGGTCTCGGCGTTACGTGGGCGATCATGTTCGTCGTCATGTTCATCATCGGAGTCATCGGTGGAGCGATCTCGTATCTGATCGCTCTTCTTGCGTACGTTGCCATCATCTGGATCGGTATCGCGGTGAGTATCAAGCGGTGGCATGACCGCGGCAAGCCGGGGTGGTGGATCTTCATCGGCCTCATTCCGCTCGTTGGCCCGATCTGGGCGCTCGTCGAGACCGGGTTCCTCGAGGGGACCAAGGGCGACAACGAGTACGGCCCGGACCCACTCGCCGGCGCGTAGCACCAAGCAGTTCCGAGACAGCGGAGAGGTCCACCCTTCGGGGTGGACCTCTCCGCTTCCCGAGCACCACGACGATGCGGTGGAATCGTCGTAGCCGTGACACGATCCTCGTTCAGTCAGCTGTCGGCTGTGAACCTCTGTGATCTGCGAACGCTGAACGCTGAACTTCAACTCTCCATCTGCTCATCCGCCCGGTCCCGAGCACCGGCAAGCGCCCACCATGTCGTATCTACCCTTCCCCCATGGCCCTCATCGAAGTCACCGACCTGTACAAGAGCTTCGGCGACGTTCGTGCCGTCGACGGAGTCTCGTTCGCTGTTGAAGAAGGCACCATTTTCGGGTTCCTCGGACCGAACGGTGCGGGGAAGACGACCACGATTCGCATCCTCGTGACACTGTCGAAGCAGACGTCGGGATCGGCGTTCGTTGCGGGAGTCGACGTGTCCAGTGACCCGCATGGGGTCCGAAGTCGCGTCGGATACGCAGCCCAGGCGACGGGAATCGATGGCGATCTCACCGGTTACGAGAACGTCGTTCTCCAGGGACGCTTGCACGGCATGTCGAAGCGAGAAGCATCCGAGGAAGCCGTGCGGATACTCGAGGTGATCAGCCTCTCGGATGTCCAGGAGCGTCGAGCCGGAACCTACTCGGGTGGCATGGCACGGCGTCTCGACCTTGCCCAGGCCCTCATCCATCGTCCATCGGTGCTCTTCCTCGACGAGCCCACGACCGGACTCGACCCGCAGAACCGCCACGCCATGTGGCAGTACCTCAAGGAACTCAACGACGGTGGCATGACGATCTTCCTCACGACGCAGTACATGGAGGAGGCCGACGAACTCGCCGATGATCTGGCGATCATCGACCAGGGCAAGATCGTCGTGGAGGGGTCGCCGGGGGAGCTCAAGCGTGGAGTCGGCGGTGACTCGGTGACCTTGACGTTGCGGCCGGGCAGTGGACCCGACGATGTCGCCAGCGTCGCCGGTGCCCTCGAGTCGCTCGTCGGCGCTGACAGGGTCAAGACCATCGACAACGCGGTGGTGGCCCATCTCGTGGATGGCAGCAGCCGGATCGCCGAGATCGTGCGGGCCGTCGATGCCACCGGCGTGCCGATCGGTCGCCTCGAGCTCGCAGAGCCGAGCCTCGACCAGGTCTTCCTGAAGCACACCGGGAGCCGGTTGCGGGTTGAAGAGGTCAAGCCTGCAAGCAGGCTGTCGAGGAAGAGGAGGCGCACGTGAACGTGCCAACCGAGACCCTCATCATCGCCCGGAGGAACCTTCTCAAGTCGGTTCGCGTGCCGATCCTGCTCTTCATGTCGTTGTTCCAGCCACTGCTCTTCCTGATCCTGTTCTCACAGATATTCAGTTCGCTTTCGAATCTGCCGGGTTTCCCATACGACACCTATCTGCAGTTCCTCGTTCCTGCGATCATCGCTATGACGGCCCTGAGTTCGGCGTTCCAATCGGGCCTTGGGACGGTGTCGGACATCGAGGAAGGGATGCTCGACAAGTTCCTGATCGCTCCGATCCACCGGGTGTCGATCATGTCCGGGCGGATACTGGCCGACGGTGCGCGCATCGTTGTTCAGGCGACGGTCGTCATCGTCACTGCGTTCGCGATGGGTGCACGCTACGAGACTGGGTTGCTCGGGATCATCGTGATGATCCCCCTCGCGTCGTTGTTCGGGATGGCCTGGGCGGGCCTGTCGAACATCGTTGCGCTCCGCACACAGAACGCTGAGGTGACGATGGTCATCGGCATCGTGTTGTTGTTCCCCATCCTGTTCCTCTCGACAGGGTTCATGCCCTCGGCGTTGCTGCCGGATTGGCTCGACACCGTTGCCAGGTTCAACCCGTTGACGTATCTGATCGACGCGGAGCGGGCGCTCGTCAACGACGGTTGGGACTGGACACTGATCTTCCAATCGATCGCAGTCACCGTGCTGTTGGGTGTAGTGACACTCAC
>JAJRYI010000314.1 GCA_024275815.1 Actinomycetes bacterium
GCTGCGACGTAGATCGACGAGTAGGTGCCAACCGCGACGCCGATGAACAGAGCGAGGGCGAACTCCTTGAGTGTCTCGGCTCCAATGGCGAGGAACCCGACGAGGAGCAGGGATCCGACGGGGAGCAGGGACGTCAGCGACGTGTTGATAGAGCGCATGAGCACCTGGTTCATCGAGAGGTTCACGATGCTCGTGTACGTCGCGCGTTCATCCTGGTCATGGACGTTCTCTTTGACCTTGTCGAAAACGACCACGGTGTCGTACAGCGAGTACCCCAGGATCGTCAGGACTGCGATGATCGTTGCCGGTGTGACGACGAATCCGATCAACGCGTAGATCCCTCCCGCGATCATGAGGTCGTGGAACAACGCTGTGAGCGCAGCAGCCGCCATCTTCCACTCGAAGCGCCAGGTGATGAACAGCGCCACGACGAGGAGGAACACAATGAGTGCTTCGAGTGCTTTGCGCGTCACTTCCGCACCGAATGTCGGTCCGACTGCAGACACGTTGAGATCGTTGACGTCTGCGCCGGCAGCGTCGGCGACCGCCGACGTGAGGGAATCCTGTTCGTCGGCGCTCAGCGACTCGGTTTGGACGTGGATGAACCCGTCTCCGGTGATCTGCACCCGTGCATCGCCGTACCCGACGGAACGGAGATCTGTGCGGATCTCCTCGACGGTCACACCCGTCTTGTTCTCCACGGTGATGAGAACACCACCGGTGAAGTCGATCGACAGGTTGAACGGTCGCACGAGCATCATCACGATCGAGGCAACGACGAGCACCGCTGAGACGATGAGGGTCTTGCGTGAGATGGCGACGAAGTCGAACTTCGTCCCACCCTGGTACATCCGTGTGAGCACACTCATGACGACACCTCCGCTGCTTCGAGGACGTGTTCTCGCTCACCTTTGCCCATGGCACCCTTGATGGAGAACGCCCCTCCCTCCCCGAGAGGTCCTCGGCCCATGAGGTACACGGCAGGCCTCGTGAAGAAGTACGCGACGATGACGTCGACGACGGTTGCGATCCCGAGGGTGAGGGCGAACCCCTTCACCTGTCCGATTGCAAGGACGAACAGGAGCAGCGCACCGAGGAACGTCACCGTGTCTCCGGTCAAGATGGTCCGGTAGGCAGCCTTGAAGGCGTGATCGATCGCCGGGCGCAACCCGCGTCCGAGATGGAACTCTTCCTTGGTTCGCTCGAAGTAGACGATGTACGAGTCAGAGGTGATACCTACAGACACGATCACACCCGTGACACCTGCAAGGGTCAACGTCGTCCCCTGGGTCTGGCCGAGGAAGATGATCGTCCCAACCAGGAACGATCCAAAGACGGTGAGACCCATGATCGAGACGATGCCCAGTGACCGGTAGAAGAACAACATGTACCCGGCAACGAGGAGAAGACCGAACAGGCCCGCAGCAAGGCCGGCCTTGAGGGAGTCGGCGCCGAGGGAGGCGGAGATGGATTCGACACGTTCGCGTTCGAACGTGGTCGGCAGGGCTCCGTAGCGCAGGATCGCTGCAAGGTTCTGGGCCTGCTCTTCGGCATCCTCTGCGTTGCCGACGGTGATGATGACGGCGTTCGGGTCGAGGCCGACTCCCGGCTGGACTTCGTTCGCTACCGCAGGGGCTGAAAAGACGACCCCATCGACGACGATCGCCAGTTGGCGCTGCGGGCTACCGGCAGGGAACACGGCGAGGTACCCGGTCGCCTCGCGGAACTTCTCACCACCGTCACTCGTGAACTCTGGGACGACGACCCACTGTCCTCCGAACCCCCCTGAAGTGAACTGCACTCGGGCGTCGGTGATATCTGCCCCCGTCGGGAACTCGACGGTGCCCGACGGTGTCGTCACGACGATGCCGTCGACGTCGTAGACGAGCAGTTCGTCCTGTGACGGCAGATACGCCCGCTTCGTGACGTCGTCGGCAACGGTGAGTCCCGTGACGGGATCGAGGCCTTCGGGGTGGTCGCCGTCGGGGGCGGTGAGTGCAGGAGATGCTCGGAACTCACCCAGGACCGCCCTGAAGGAGAGTTCACCGGTCGTCCCGACTGCCTGGAGTGCCCGTTCCCTGTCGGTGACACCGGGCAACTGGACAACGATCGCGCGGCTACCGACCACGGCGACTTCGGGCTCCTGGACTCCACCGAGGTTCTCGATGCGCCGCCGCATGATGTCCGCAGCGGTGTTCAACGTGTCCTGGTCGGTACCCTCGGGTGCAACGAGCGTAACGGCGAACCCGCCCTGGAGATCGAGTCCGAGTTTCGGTGCCCACCCGAGGGCGAGCATCCCTGCAAGGGATCCCCACGCGATGGCGACCGTGACGATGAGCGTGATCCACGCCTTCTTACGGGTCATTTCTCGTCCTCCGTGACTTTCTCTGCAACGGCCCGCTTCACGACGCGCATCGTGCTTCCACCGAGGTCGATCGTGAAGGTATCGTCATCCTCTTGAACGACTCTGCCGAGGATGCCTCCGATGGTGCGAACTTCATCTCCCACCGTGATCTCTGAGCGAAGCTGTTCCATCTTCTTCTGTCGCTTGCGCTGAGGGAGGATCAGCAGGACGTAGAACAAGCCACCGAGGATCAGGATCGGGAACAGGAACGTCAGGATCGAGCTCCCTGCCGCTTCGGCTTGGGCCATGAGCGGCACTGGGAAGTATGCAGATACGGTCACGAGGGTGAGCCTCCGGGAGGGGTATGGCTGCTCCGTACGGGAACCCTGAGATGCTAGCGTCCGGTGATTCCAAGTCTCTGCTTCCGGCGGGCAACGACGTCTTCGTGAAAGGCTGCGAAGGTGCCTCGGGCGATGTGCCCCCTGACATCGGCCATCAGCCGATACGTGTATGCGAGGTTGTGCAGTGTGAGCAGCCGATGCCCTGTGAGTTCACCTGTGCGGTAGAGGTGCCTGATGTGAGCCCTCGAGTAACGTCGACACGCCACACAGTCACACGTCTCCTCGAGGGGACGGGCATCGTGTTCCCACTCCCCACGTTTGATCGACAGGTCACCGTCTCTCGTGAGCGCCTTACCGTGTCTGGCAAGCCTGGTCGGGATGACACAGTCGAACAGGTCGACACCGTGGCTGACCGCATCGAGAAGACCTTCGGTATCGCCGAGGCCCATCACGTAACGCACACCCGAGAGCGGAAGCTCCGGGATCGTTGCTTCTATGGCCGTCGCCCGCTCCTGTGGGGTTTCACCCACGGCGAGGCCTCCGATCCCGAATCCCGGGAATCCGATGGCGGCGGTCTCGCGTGCTGAGATGCGTCGCAGTTGCGGGTCCGAGCCACCCTGAACGATGCCGAAGAGTGCTCGATCTCTCCGCTTCTTAGCTGCCTTCGAACGTTCCGCCCATCGCAGCGTCTGGTACATCGCCGACTCCGTCACCTCACGGGGCGCAGGGAGGCCGACTGGTACGTCGAGCGCCATGGCTATGTCTGCGCCGAGCGCCTCTTGGACGCCGATCGATCGTTCCGGACTGAGCTCGATACGGGACCCGTCGTACGAGGAGGCGAACACGAGGGTGTCCTCGGATATCTTCGGCGACAGAGAAAGCACCTGATAGCCGCCTGAGTCGGTCAGTATCGGCTTGTCCCATGCCATGAACCTGTGCAGGCCCCCGAGCTGCTCGACGGTGCCTTCACCCGGCCGCAGCATCAAGTGGTACGTGTTGGACAGCACGATCTGTGCACCGAGACGATCGAGGTCTTCCGTGTCGAGGAGTTTCACGGAAGCTCGGGTGCCGACCGCCATGAAGTTGGGGGTCTCTACGTCACCGTGAGGTGTCGACATCACGCCTGTGCGGGCCGACCCATCGCTGGCCGAGGTCACGAAGGACACGGGCTCGCTCATCGCCCCACCTCGAGATACATCGCGTCTCCGAACGAGAGGAAGCGGTACCCGTTGGCGAGTGCGTGTTCGTACGCAGCCCTCCATCGGTCTCCGATGAGCGCCCCGAGCATCACGAGGAGGGTCGTTCGCGGTGCGTGGAAGTTGGTCACGAGTGCGTCGACGATCCGTGTCTCGTAGCCTGGTCGGATGAACAGGCTGGTCGGGCCTTCGAACTCCTCGAGCACACCGGTCGCGGGAGACGCACTTTCGAGTGTTCGCACGACAGTCGTCCCGACTGCAACGATCCGGCCTCCTTGAGCTCGCGTCTCCTCGACTGCTTGAACGGCCTCGCCGCCGACGCGGATGCGCTCCGTGTGCATCCGATGCGCGTCGACCAACTCTGTGGTCATGGGTCTGAACGTATCGAGACCCACTTCGAGCTCGACCTGTGCGATCCCGATGCCGGCAGCAGAAAGGGTGTCGAGCAGGGAGCGTGTGAAGTGGAGCGCCGCGGTCGGTGCGGCCGCGGAACCGACCGTCTGGGCGAAAACGGTCTGATAGCGCTCCGGGTCCTCGAGCGTGCCTTTGAAGTACGGCGGCAACGGGATCGTCCCGGACGCTTCGATAGCCTCTTCGACCTCCCCGGGCGCATCGAGGGTCACGGTTGCAACGCCGTCGACGGGGTCGCTGAGCAGGGTGGCCGTGAGGGTGGCGCAATCAACGACACTGCCTTCACTCAGTTTCGCTGCAGGCCGCAGGAGTGCCCTCCACCTGCTCGGATCGATCCGTTGCGTGAGCAGGATCTCGGTTCTTCCCCCACCGGGACGTCGCCGGCCCACGAGACGGGCAGAGCGAACCCTCGTTCTGTTCACGACGAGGAGGTCCCCGCTCCTCAAGACGTCGGGGAGGTCACTGAATCGGCGGTCCTGGAGCCCATCGAGCACGAGGAGGCGCGCATCATCACGAGGTTCGATCGCAGACTGGGCGATCGCCTCATCCGGCAACGTGTAGTCGAACTCATCGGTGCGCACGGCACAAGGGTACGGTCAGAGTAGACGTCCCTGGTCCCGGCCCTCTATGAAGTCGACACCAAGATGGACGTAGGCACGTTCGGTGGCGATACGACCACGAGGCGTTCGCTGCAGATACCCCTCGAGGATGAGGAACGGCTCATAGGCGTCCTCTACGGTCTCGGGGTCCTCGCCGACCGCGATCGCGAGGGTGGAGAGACCGACCGGGCCTCCACCGAACTTCCGGATGACGGCGTCGAGAATCGACCTGTCGACCTTGTCGAGTCCACCTTCGTCGACCTCGAACACCTCGAGCGCAACGTTGGCGGTTGCTGCGTCGACGAGGCCGTCTGCCCGAACGGCGGCGTAGTCACGCACCCGTCGAAGGAGCCGGTTGGCGATCCGCGGGGTACCCCTCGATCGGTAAGCGATCGCATGGCATCCGTCTTCGGTCACCGTCGTGTCGAGGAGCACGGCGGAGCGTCGAACGATGGCTGCAAGATCGTCGCTGCCGTAGTAGTCGAGCCTCGCCACGTAGCCGAACCTGTCACGGAGCGGCGGAGCGACACGCCCCACCCTCGTCGTTGCGCCCACGAGCGTGAAGTTCGGGAGGTCGATCTTTATGGACCTCGCAGCAGGACCCTTCCCTACGACGATGTCGAGTTGTCCGTCCTCCATTGCGGGGTACATGACCTCTTCGACCTGTCGGGGGAGGCGGTGGATCTCATCGATGAACAGCACGTCTCCAGCTTCGAGGTTGGTGATCACGGCGGCGAGATCTCCCGGGCGGTCCAAAGCAGGACCCGATGTCGAGCGGAACGCCGCCCCCATCTCTGCTGCCACGATCGCAGCAAGGCTCGTCTTCCCCAACCCGGGAGGTCCGGAGAACAGAATGTGATCCACCGACTCTCCCCGTCCAGACGCTGCTTCGATGAGGATCGAGAGCCGCTCCTTGAGCGCTTCCTGGCCGACGAACTCAGAGAGCTTGCGGGGACGGAGGCCGACTTCGAGTTCGACGTCCTCGGGAGTCTTGCCTGTCGTCAGCAACCCTTCTTCACGCATCAGGTAGCCGCTCTGCCGAGTTGCTGCAACGAGCGCTTCAACATGTCCTCGACGGAGATGTCCTGGGGCATGTCGGCAAGGGTACCTCTGATCTCTTCAGCCCCGTACCCGAGTCCGGCAAGTGCTTCGCGCACCTCAGCAAGCGGACCAGAGGCGGTACCTGCTTCGAAGTCGATCTCCATCTTGGGACGGAGCTCCACCATGAGTTTCTCTGCGCTTCTCTTGCCGATGCCCGGTACGGCTGTCAGCGCCGTCACGTCGTCGCTGACGACCGCGATCCGCAGTTGTTCGGGTGTCATCGTGGCGAGGATGGCCAACCCGACCTTCGGTCCGATCCCCGACACTCCCAGCAGCATTGAAAACAGCGCCTTGTCGGCAACCGTGTCGAACCCGAAGAGCGCGAGCTGGTCCTCACGGACATGCAGATGGGTGTGGAGCACGACCTCTTCACCGATGCCGGGCAGACCCACGAGCGTTCGCGGCGTCACAGCGACCTGGTAGCCGATGCCTCCCACGTCGAGCACGATGGCCTCGGTCCCTCGATCGACGAGTACTCCCCGGAGGCGGCCGATCATCGTGCCGTCCTCGATGCCAGGTGCCCGTTGTGTTGTACGTGACACAGCGCCACGCCGAGGGCGTCGGCGACGTCTGCAGGCCCGGAGATCGACCCCAACCCGAGGCGCATCGACACGACGGCAGCGATCTGGTCCTTGTCGGCAGACCCCGATCCTGTGATCGTGAGCTTCATCTGTGACGGCGTGTACTCGGCCACTGCTATGCCGTGACCTGCGATCGTCGCCATGATGACACCCGAGGCCCGTGCAACAGCGATCGCCGTGCCCCTGTTCCTGTTGACGAACACCTGCTCGATCGCAGCGCCGTCGACCCGGTAGTCGTCGAGGACGCCGAGGATGTCCGCACGGAGCTCGAGGAGGCGTTGCGCCGTGGACCCCTTGGGATCGGTTCGGATGACTCCGGCCGTCACGGCTCGTGTGCGACCCGCATCTGATTCGACGATCCCGTACCCGGTGCGGGTGAGTCCGGGATCGATACCTAGAACGAACATATGTTCGGATGATAGGAGCGGGGTGTGACATTGCAAGCATCGATCC
>JAJRYI010000315.1 GCA_024275815.1 Actinomycetes bacterium
GAACCTTGGCCTTGATCTCGTAGCGTCGTCGCACACCGCTGAAGCCACTCAGAGCTGCCGCCGCCCTGTCGAGGTCGTCACCGAGTTCAGCGAGGAGCACCAGTACCCCCGCGGCGTTCGATGCCAGGTGTTCCCCGGGTTTCGGCAGTGTCACCGGCGTCGATCCACCCGGGCCTTCGAGTATGAACGTCACCCCACCGTCGATGTGATCGAGCGAGGTGATGCGCCAGTCGGCGTACGGGGAGAAGCCGTAGCTGATGATCGGCGTCCGCTGCGCGAGCCTGCGAACTCCGGCATCATCGATACATCCGACGGTCGGGCCTGGTACGCGGTCGGCCACCTGGGCGAACGCATCCTCGAGGGCAGCGACCGTGCCGTAGTGGTCCAGATGGTCGGACTCGATGTTGGTGACGAGGATCGCGTTGAGGTCGAGATGCCTGAACGTCCCGAAGGCCTCGTCCGCCTCGAGAAGGAAGAGATCCTCGCTGCCGACAGAAGCGCCGGTGTTCATGCCGACCATCTCTCCTCCGACCAGGAAGGTCGGATCCTTGTCGGACCCACGCATGGCCGTGACCGCAAGAGCTGTGGATGTCGTCTTTCCGTGGGTCCCGGCGAACCCGATCGTGGTCTGGCGGCTCGACAGGGCGTTGAGCAACGTCGGACGCCGCCACACATCGATCCCGGACTCCCTCGCGGCACGGAGCTCCGGATCCGAATCCGGCACAGCAGACGACGCCACGACGAGGTCGACGCGGTCGATCCGATCCGGCCGGTGACCGACCCACACATCGACGTCAACGTCACGCAACGTGTCGAGCATGTAGCCGGGCTTGACGTCTGACCCCGACACGTCGTGCCCGAGTTGACTGAGCAACTTCGCCAGTCCCGACATCCCGGCGCCTCCGGCACCGACGATGTGGACTCTGTGTGGAATGCTCGTGTCGTCAATCATGCTGGACCTCCAGTACGCGGTCGGCGACACGTTTGGCAGCTGAGAGATGGGGCGCGTCCTCGAGCGATTCACTCATCCCTGCGAGTCGACCAGGATCTGCCAGGAGCGACAGCACCTTGGAGACGATCTCGTCTGTGTGGTCTTGCTCGATGACGAACGCACCGCCGAGACCGACGATGTCTGTGGCGTTGATCCCTTGATAGCCACCGCCTGCGGGCAAGGGAACGATCACAGCCGGTGTACGCGTCGCGTGGAGTTCGGCAACGGTGAGCGCACCGCCGCGGGACAGGACCAGGTCCACAGCAGCGTACAACGTGGGCATGTCGTCCTCGTACCCTCGCACGATCCATCCCTCGACCTCGCGAGCCTGTGCACGAACGAACTCGACGTGGGTCGGGCCGGTGATGTGAATGATCCCGAAGGAGCGCCCCGGCGTAGAGGCGAGACGATGGGCGATCTCATTGAGGGCGCTCGCACCGAGGCTCCCCCCGATGACACCGAGCACCGTTGTGTCGGCTCCGAGGCCGTAGTGTGCCCTCGCGGCGCTGCGCATCGCTTCCCGGTCGAAAGCGTTGAAGGCGCTGCGCAGTGGGCTACCGACGACGGTCGCTCCCGGGAGCCTCGCAAGGGCAGGCTCGAAGGCGACGAACACTGAATCTGCCCTCCGTGCGGCGAGACGGTTGGCCACACCGGGCGCCGCGTTGGCCTCGTGGATGATGAGAGGGATGTTCGTCTTGCTGGCTGCGAGCGCAGCGGGTCCCGACACGTAGCCGCCGAAGACGACCATCGAGCGAACCCCGCGTGCAAGGATCGACGTCGCGATGACATCGCGGGCGGTACGGACCTTCAACGGGAGCTTCAGGTTGTCGATCGACAGCGATCGCCGAATCCCGTGGATGTCGACGCTCACGAACGGGTAGCCGGCTTGCGGGACGACCGTGGCCTCCATGCGATCACCACCGTAGAAGATGACATCTTGGCGGGCGATCCCCCGAGAGACGATCTCGTCGGCGACCGCGAGGGCAGGGTAGACATGCCCCCCGGATCCGGCGGCCGCGATGCCGACGCTCACTCTTTCGCACCCGACTCGTTCGCTCGCGCAATGCTGAGGAGTACCCCGATGGCGAACAGGTTGACGAGCATGGCGTTCCCACCACTCGAGATGAACGGCAACGGCACACCCGTGATCGGGAGCACGGCTACGACACCCCCGATGTTGACGAGAGCCTGGATGCTGAGCCAGGCGACGATGCCGACAGCGAGCAGCCTGCCGAAGACGTCCGGGGCGCGAAACGCTATCGAGACCCCAACGGCCGCGAGGATCGCGAACAACGTCACCACGATGATCGCACCTGCAAAACCCGTCTCCTCACCGATGATGGCGAAGATGAAATCGGTGTGAGCGTTCGGGAGCCACGACCACCGGGCCCGGCTCTGACCGAGTCCCACGCCGAAGAACCCCCCCGTCCCGAGGGCCACCATGCTCTGGACCGCCTGCAATCCGGTGCCCTGGGCCGAGGCGAACGGATCGAGGAAGCTGAGCAATCGGTCCTTCCGGTAGTCCGCAGACATCGCCGCAGCGACCATGGCGAGGGTGCCCAACGCTCCAAGACCGAACACGAATCGCAGCGGGACGGCCGATACCGCAAGGACGACGAACGCGGGCACGACGATGAGCAGCACGTTGCCGTAGTCAGGTTGGGCGAGGAGCAGCACCGACACCGTGCCGAGAATCGCAGCGACGGGGATCACGACGTGCCACAGGTTGTCCAACAGATCGCGCTTCTTCGTCAGAACGGTTGCAAGGAGAGCGAGCGTTGCGAACTTCGCGAACTCCGCTACCTGGATCGTGATCGGCCCGACTTCGATCCAGCGTGCAGCACCACCGCGTTCGTCACCGATCACGACCGTGACGATCAGTCCGACGACCACAGCGAGGTACATGGGCAACGCGAATCGCCGCCACACCGTGTAGGGAACGAACGCAGCGACGACCAGGGCACTGAGCCCGAGTCCGACCCACATCACCTGCTTCGTGAACAAACGGAACTGGTCGCTGTTGGCTGAGATCGAGATGACCGACGATGCCGACAACATCGCTCCGAGACCGATGACCAGCAGCATGGCAACGACGACGAGCAGAAGCCCTGCTCGTCGCCCTCCTGCAGAGTGCACGCGAGCACGCGTGCGCGGATGGGCCGGCACTCGCTTCCTCTCTGCAGTGTCTGTCATGCGTCTACTCCTCGTTCCCTCTCACCAAACGTGCGAACACCTCGCCGCGTTCTGCGTACGATTCGAACTCATCGAAACTCGCACACCCCGGTGACAACAACACGGTATCGCCTCGCACCGCGATCTCCCTGGCAATCGCGACGGCTTCGGCCATCGTGGACGTCGTGGTGACATCACTGTGTGCCGCTTCAGCGATCTCGCCCGCAGCTTCTCCGAACGCGATGAGCGTGTGCACCCCGCGAACCCTGGTCAGCGGAGTGAGATCGAGATCCTTGTTCCTCCCTCCGGCGAGCAGTATCACGTTGTCGAACGCCTGGGCTGCAGCGACTGCAGCGTGCGGGTTCGTCGCCTTCGAATCGTCGACCCAGGTGACGCCGTCGATGACATCGACGACCCGACGTCGGTGCTCCCCGGTCGTGAAGTTCGCGATCACCAGGGACACCCCTTCGACACTCGCACCGGCTTGGAAGGCGATCGTTGCTGCGACCACGAGGTCGAAGAGGAAGCTCGGGTCCGTCACCGGCTGCTCGAAGCGATGACCTGCAACGACGATGGCGTCGTCGAGGACACCGTTGCCACCGTCGGGAAGACGGACACCAGAGCACGGGACCAGCCGACAGCGCGCGTCGCCGAGCACGTCGAGCACGATGGGGTCGTCGGCGTTGTAGGCGAGAACAGCATCGGGTGACATCGCCGAGACGAGTCTCGCCTTGGCTGCCACGTAGCTGTCGAAGGACCCGTGCCAGTCGAGATGATCCGGGGAGATGTTGAGCAGCGCCCCGGCCATCGGCTCGAGACGATCCATGAATCGGAGTTGATAGGACGACAACTCCATCACCAGCACATCGGCGTCCGCGTCTGAGAGCGAAGACACCGGGGTGCCGACGTTCCCGCACGCCAGGGCATCGATACCCGAAGCGACGAGCATCCCGGTCGCTGTCTCGGTCACCGTCGTCTTGCCGTTCGTGCCCGTCACCGCGAGGTACTTCATCGTGATCCGCTCGAGTCCGAAGCCTGCCTCGGTTGAGATCGGGATGCCTCGATCGATCGCATCTGACAGCGGGGGTCTCGTCTCGGGGAACCAGGGACTCGTCACGACCCGGTCGACCCCATCGAGATGGGCCGCCGACCACGTCGACGCGAGTGCGGTCACATCACCCGAGACACCAGAGACATCGATC
>JAJRYI010000316.1 GCA_024275815.1 Actinomycetes bacterium
CCCGAGAGATGTCGAACGACGTCGGTCGCTGTCCACCCGGGAGTTGCGGGAACCGCGATATCCGGGGCCTTGCCCTTCAACAGGTCGACGATGCGGTGGTGGGCGCGCTGGTAGCTCTCTGCGTACATGGGTTCAGCGTAGTTCACAGACGGGACCGAGTATCTCGCTCCAACAACGGCGAGCGATGCCAACCTGCTGGCGGTCCAGAGCTGATCATGACCGATCACGATGTGGACAACCCTCCGGCGAGGTTCCAGTCCTTGACTATCGCGACGTACTCGACGACGACCTCCGTCCCGTGGACGAGCTGGCTCGCACGTTCCGCAAGCGCAACGTCGCCGTGTTCCCCTTTGGTCTGGAACACGTAACCGATGGGGTCGCCGTCATCGCCGCCATCCTCGGGCCTGGCCCACACGACAACGTCGTCCCCTCGATCTGAAACTGCAATGACACTGAATCGTGCAGTCGGCATGTGCCTGAACCTACCGGAACGGCACGCGGCGATACTCGACGCGTCGGCTCAGCCGCCCATGGCTTCGAGCATCGCTGCACCCATGTCGGTCGGCGTCGGTGCAACGACGACACCGGCTCCACTGAGCGCCTCGATCTTCGCCTCCGCCGTGCCCTTGCCACCCGAGATGATCGCACCGGCGTGGCCCATGCGCTTCCCTGGAGGCGCCGACGTGCCGGCGATGAACGAAGCGACCGGCTTGGTCATGTACGCCTTGATCCACTCCGCTGCTTCCTCTTCGGCCGTTCCGCCGATCTCACCGATCATGATGACACCCTCGGTCGAGGGATCATCGTTGAACATGGTGAGACAGTCGACGAAGTTGGTCCCGTTCACGGGGTCACCACCGATACCGATGGCCGTCGTCTGGCCCAAACCGTTCAGCGTCAACTGGTGAACAGCTTCGTAGGTGAGCGTTCCGGAACGGGATACGACGCCGATCTTGCCCGGTGTGTGGATGTAGCCGGGCATGATCCCGATCTTGCACTCCTGGGGTGTGATGACTCCAGGGCAGTTCGGCCCGACGAGGCGCACGTTCTTGTCCTCGAGGTACCGCTTGGCGATCACCATGTCTGCGACGGGGATCCCTTCGGTGACCGTGATGATCAGCTCGACCCCGGCGTCTGCAGCTTCCATGATCGCATCGGCTGCGAACGGTGGTGGAACGTAGACGACCGTTGCGTTGGCGCCGGTCTCGGCTACGGCCTCGACGACGTCGCGATAGATGGGGATCTCCACGCTGTAGGTGTCGTCACGACCCTGCACGCCCGAGTGGTCCGTCTCACCCGTGTAGAGCTCGACCTGTCCCGCTCTCGACGGGTGAACGGCACCAACCATGTTCGTCCCGTAGGCGATGGCTTTGTCGGTGTGGAACCGACCGGTCTTGCCCATCCCCTGAACGAGGACCTTCGTGTTCTTGTCTACCAGCACACTCATCGGGCCAACTCCACGATCTTGACTGCTCCATCTTTCATGTCCTGCGCGCTCACCACGTTGAGTCCCGACTCATCGATGATCTGCTTGCCGAGCTCCACGTTCGTCCCTTCGAGGCGAACGACGAGCGGCACTTCGAGGCCCACTTCCTTGACGGCCGCCACGACACCTTCTGCGATGATGTCGCATCTCATGATGCCGCCAAAGATGTTCACGAAGATCCCCTTGACGTTCGCGTCTGCGGTGATGATCTTGAAGGCTGCAGCGATCTGATCCTTCTCCGCGCCCCCTCCAACGTCGAGGAAGTTCGCAGGTTCCCCGCCGACGTAGTTGATGATGTCCATCGTCGCCATCGCGAGGCCTGCCCCGTTGACCATGCATCCGATCGACCCGTCGAGCTTGATGAAGGACAGGCCGTACTCTTTGGCTTCCATCTCAGCTACGTCTTCCTCAGAAGGGTCACGCAGGGCTACCACGTCGGGGTGCCGGTACAGGGCGTTCGCCTCGAAGGACATCTTGCCGTCGAGAGCCATGACACGGCCGTCCGTCGTCACGACGAGTGGGTTGATCTCGACGAGGTCGGTGTCGAGTTCCACGGCGGCTGCCGTCAGCATCTTGAGGAACTTCACACCGTTCTTGAAGGCGTCGCCTTCGAAGCCGAGGCCGTACGCGATACGCCGGGCCTGGAAGTCCAGGAGACCGAACGCCGGATCGATCTCTTCTTTGATGATCTTGTCCGGCGTCTCAGCCGCGACGACCTCGATCTCAGTGCCACCCTCGGTAGAAGCCATCACGATGTTCCTACTCGTCGAGCGGTCGAGGACGACGGACAGGTACAGCTCGGTGGCGATGTCGATGCCTTGCTCGATGTAGAGCGTGTTGACCGTCTTACCTTCGTCCCCGGTCTGGATCGTGACGAGCGTCGAGCCGAGCATCTTGGATGCAAGATCGCGAACCTTGGCGCGGGCAGCATCGACACCACCGTCGATGCCGTCGAGAACGACGGTGACACCACCGAGATCCGGGAACTCCTTGAAACGACCCTTTCCCCGCCCACCTGCGTGAATCTGGGACTTGACGACGACGACCGGATTCCCGGTCGACTCGATGAGCGTCCCGACTGCGTCGACGGCCTCGTCGACCGTCGTCGCGACGACGCCTTCTGGGACCGCTATGCCGCGGTCCTTCATCAGGGCCTTGGCCTGATACTCGTGGATCTTCACGTGCCCTCCTCAAGAGCGTGTTGTGGAATCAATCTGAAAACTGTTCGTCGACCCATGCCTGGATGTCGTCGAGCGACGTGCCGGGTCCGAAGATGGGTGTGATGCCGGCGTCGGCGAGTGCCTGAACGTCTGTATCTGGAATGATCCCGCCTCCGAACACGACGATGTCATCGGCTCCGCGCGATCTGAGTTCCTGAACGACGCTCGGGAACAGGGTCATGTGCGCACCAGAGAGGGCCGATAGCCCGACACCGTCGACGTCCTCTTGGACGGCGATCTCTGCGATCTGAGCCGGTGTCTGGTGCAGGCCCGTGTAGATGACCTCACACCCTGAATCGCGCAGAGCACGAGCGACGACCTTCGCTCCGCGGTCATGGCCATCGAGTCCAGGCTTGGCGATCAGTATCCGTACCGGCATCGCCTCGCATGGTAGCGATGGGCGAACACCTTGCCGCTGTGACACCGCCGAGCGTTCACCGTTCACCGTTCACCGTTCACCG
>JAJRYI010000317.1 GCA_024275815.1 Actinomycetes bacterium
CACTACCCGGGCCAGATGTCGGGGGGTATGCGCCAGCGTGTTGCCCTCGCACGCGCACTCATCTACGAACCATCAACGCTGCTCATGGATGAACCGTTCGGGGCCCTCGACGAGTTCACAAGAGACCGCCTCAACATCCAACTCCTGGACATCTGGGAACAGACCGGTTCCACGATCTTGTTCGTCACTCACAGTATCCAGGAAGCCGTATTCCTGGCAGACCGTGTCGTCGTACTGAGTCCGCGTCCGGGACGGATCGCTGAGATCGCAGATGTTCCCTTCACGAGGCCTCGCGAGTTGGGTCTTCGCTATGAACCGCAGTTCGCCGCTCTTTCGGGAGATCTACGCAAGTTGCTCGAGATGGAGACTGATGACGGGGTGGAACTCGAAGGGACGGCGGCGTGAGCATCGATACGGCCCAGGTTCGGCGAGGACCATCACGCTGGAGGACGTTGCTACCTGCGGCATTGCTGTTCGCACTGGTTCTGGCAGCTTGGGAGCTGGCAGTCATCATCCTTGATGTACCGAGGTACATCCTTCCGAGTCCGTCCGAGATAGGTGCGGAACTCGTGGCGGAGGGCGGCTCTTTGTCCGTCGATCTTGGATGGACGATGCTCGAGGCTGTTCTCGGGTTTCTCGTTGGCAGCGGCGTGGCGTTCTTGGCGGCCATCGTCTTCGTGCACGTCCCGATCGTCGAGCGTGCAGCCTTCCCGTGGGCGATCGTCCTCCAGACAGTCCCGATCGTCGCCATCGCTCCACTGTTGACGATCTGGTTCGGATTCACGCTGGCGCCGAAGGTGCTGATCGCAGCGATCATCTGCTTCTTTCCGGTCTTGGTGAACACGACTCGGGGCCTTCGTTCGGTGAGCGGGGAGGCACTAGAGTTGATGAGTGTGCTCTCTGCGAGCAAGGCGGCGATCTTCCGGCGGTTGCGCCTCCCGAGCTCACTCCCCTACGTGTTCGCCGGTCTTCGCGTCGCTGCGACACTGTCGGTGATCGGGGCGATCGTGGCGGAGTTCACCGGTTCGGACCGAGGGATCGGATACGTGATCGTACAAGCGAGTTACCGCATCGACACAACGTTGATGTTCGCAGGGATCACTCTCTCGTCGCTTGGAGGCATCCTCTTTTTCAACGTCATCGGGTGGATCGAGAAGTCCAGCCTGCGCTGGCCCGATGCCCGACGTCACGAGCAGTAGCAGCGAGCATCGGTCGACCCAGTACGCATAAACTGTTGCATATGCGTATACTTACCCGTTCGGGAGGAGAAACGTGTTGAAAGCAGCAGTACTTGGGGCGTCGGGGTACGCCGGTGGTGAACTGATCCGGTTCCTCGACGGCCATCCCGAGTTCGAGGTCGGGTTCCTCGGTGCCCACACGCGAGCAGGTGAGCACCTCGGTGCGGTCCACCCGCATCTAGCGGGTGGTGAGAGGACGCTCACCTCTTTCGACGTCGATACGGTCGCTGCCTCCGACGTCGTGTTCATGGCGTTGCCTCACGGAGCCTCAGGTGCTCCTGCGATGGAACTCATCGATGCAGACGTCAAGATCGTCGACCTCGGCAGCGACTTCCGCCTCTACACACCGCAGCGATACCTCGATGCGTACGGTGTGGACCATCCGTATCCGGAGCAACTCGGTTCCTGGGCCTACGGCATCCCGGAACTGTTCGGTGATGAGATTGCGTCGTCCGACCGGGTGGCTGCTCCCGGGTGCTACCCGACATCGGTCGTGGTCCCGCTCGCCCCACTCCTGGCAGGACACCTCGTCGAGCCGACCGGGATCATCGCAGACTCGATGAGTGGTGCATCGGGAGCGGGACGTGGAGGCAACGAGGCGTTGCAGTTCGGTTCCATCGACGAGTCCGTGGCTGCGTACAAGGTCTTCACCCACCGGCACCGGCCCGAGATGGAGCGGGCCCTCGATACGATCGCTGGATCCAAGAC
>JAJRYI010000318.1 GCA_024275815.1 Actinomycetes bacterium
CCTGCGTACGCATCGTTTGACATGAGCCAACTCTAGGTGGTGCGAACCTGCGAATCTCGGGACGCGTCGGTGGGCGTCGCGTACGATTGAGCCATGGCAAGTTACGAGGAGATTCCGCTGTCGAGTGTGATCGCGGATCCGTCGGCGGTGCTCGGTCGTGTGGAGAGCGAACGAGTCACCATCTCGATCATGCGTGGCAACGAACCGGTCGCGGTCATCTCACCAGCACCGATTGCTGAGACACTCGCTGAGCTTCACCGTGCCCTGCAAGAGACACCGCCGGATTCGGCGTTCTACCTCGACGTCATGGAGACCCGAAGGTTGCTCGGGCTCTGACGCCGGGTACAGCATCGGAGGTGGGTTCCACCGTGTTCCCTCGACGCGTTCTTGGTGGCGTGTAGCCTGAGCGCCATGTCGGGAGAAACCACCACCACAACAACTACAGGGCCGGGGCGGATCGTGCGGGCAGCGGTCGTCCAGGCTGCACCCGTCGTCTTCGACACCGGGGCGACGATCGCCAAGGTCGCCACACTCACCGCCGAGGCAGCCGGGAGCGGGGCCGAGCTCGTCGTCTTCCCCGAGGCGTTCGTCTCCGGGTATCCGAGGGGTTCGGACTTCGGAGCGGTCGTGGGGAACAGGACCGACGAAGGTAGAGACGAGTACCTCCGCTACTGGAACTCTGCGATCGAGGTTCCCGGTCCACGGACCGAGGAGCTCGGGGCGATCGCAGCGGACAACGGGGTCCATCTCGTCATCGGTGTGATCGAGCGAGACCGCGGCACCCTGTACTGCGCCGTCGTGTACTTCGATGGAGACGGGACCCTCCTCGGCAAACGGCGCAAGCTCATGCCTACGGGCAGTGAGCGTCTCGTGTGGGGGTTCGGCGACGGGTCCACCCTCGACGTGTACGACACCGACGTCGGGCGCCTCGGTGCCGTCATCTGCTGGGAGAACTACATGCCGCTCCTGCGCACTGCGATGTACCAGAAGGGCATCGAGATCTACTGTGCGCCCACTGCCGACCATCGCGAGTCGTGGACCTCGACGATGATCCACATCGCTACCGAGGGCCGATGCTTCGTGCTGGGCTGCAACCAGGTGACCCGCCGCTCGGACTTCCCCAGCGACTACGAGAACGCGTACGGCGACGACCCCGACACGCTCCTGTCGCGCGGTGGAAGCTGCATCGTCGGCCCCCTCGGCAACATGCTCGCGGGTCCCGTCTTCGACGAGGAGACGATCCTCACCGCGGATCTTCCCCTCGATGACATCATCAAGGGAAAGTACGACTTCGACGTCGTCGGCCATTACGCCCGCCCGGATGTCTTCTCGCTCACCGTCGACGAACGACCGAAACGGCCGGTCGAGTTCGAAGAGTCGTGACGCCACCGATACCCGGGGGGACCGACCCGCATCAGATCCTTGCGCTGTGGTGTCATCCACGGTCGCTCTCGACCGCGTTCGGGCGGATGATGAGCGAACGCGGTGACGTCACCGTGTTCCATGAACGGTTCCTCTACCTCTACTACGTGGTCCAGAACCCGGACCTCGTCATCGCCCGGCAGCTCGATCGCATCGAGCCGTACATGCGAGACTCCTTCGAGGAGATCACGGCAGGGATCGTCGAGGAGGCATCGAAGCGCCCGGTCTTCTTCAAGGACATGGCCGTCCATGTGTGGAACCCCAAGGGCTACCACGCCGATGAGGCGTTCCTCGGGCGGTTCACGAACGCCTTCCTGATCCGTGATCCGCAGGTCGCCGTCCTGTCGCACCTCAAACAGAATCCTGAGATGGTGTTCGAGGAGGTCGGGTACGACGCCCAGTTCGCCCTCTTCGAGAAGGTCTCAGAGATGGCCGGAGCGGTGCCCGCCGTCATCGATGCCGCCGACCTGGAGGGTGATCCAGCCGGGATCGTCCGTGCATACTGTGACGCCGTGGGGATAGAGTTCATCGAGTCGGCCCTGTCATGGGAGCCATCCGTTCCGTCGCTTCTCACCGACGGCGACCCCTGGCACGTCGACCTGTTCACAACGACCGGATTCGAAAGGTCCGTCGAGAGGTTCGACCCGGTCCTTCGATCCCATCCGAGATACGGCGAGTTCGTGGAACGTTCGATGCCCTTCTATCAGGCGATGTATGAACACCGGATCGGACCGTCGAGCGGGCGGTGACCCGGCGTCAGGCAGGCTCCTTGAAGAAGCGGTAGATCGCCGTCGCCACCAGTGCGGCCATCACGGGTGCGATCGACCAGAACCCGGCGACACCTCCCATGACTGTGGCCCACATGACGAAGGACCCTGCAGCCAACCTGGCGAAACGGATTCGTGTCCCGTCGATCGGGGCGGTACCCGCGTCGGTGAGGGAGGTGACGACGGTCGGTCGGGCTGCAAGCAACATCGCTCCTCCGGCGATCGCCGTGAGAACGTAGGCGGTGCCGCTGATCTCGACGTTGGGCCAGCCGTATGTGCTGGCGAGGGCGTACGCCAGCGCAAGTCCCGACAGCACGCCGATCACGAAGATGATCCCGGTTGGGAGGCGGAGACGACCGACCTCGGGTGCCAGCCAGATCCACGCTCCGATCGGGATCGCGATGATCCACAGCAGAGGAGACACGCCGGTAGCGATGCCGATCAGTCCGAGTACTGCGATATCGAACACCTTGACAGGTGAACCGACCGTCCCTGCCACGAGGCGAACACCGATCAGGGCGACCGCAGAGACGAGTACGGACGGCTGGGCGTACACCGCTGCCCCGAGAGCCACGGCCATAGCGAGCGTCGCTGCTCCCGGATAGTCCGGTGTCAGCTCCCTTGCCGTTGCCCACGCGATGAAGACC
>JAJRYI010000319.1 GCA_024275815.1 Actinomycetes bacterium
AACATCTGCCTCATCCCGTCGTCTGCACACGGAACCAACCCTGCCTCTGCGGTCATGGCAGGGATGAAGGTCGTCGTCGTCAAGAGCGACGACGACGGAAGCATCGACGTTGCCGACCTCGAGGAGAAGGCAGCAGCGAACGCCGAGAACCTCGCTGCGATCATGGTCACCTACCCGTCGACGCACGGCGTCTTCGAGGAGGCCATCGTCGAGATCTGCGACATCGTGCACAAGTACGGAGGCCAGGTCTACCTCGACGGTGCCAACATGAACGCCATGGTCGGGATCGCCGAACCCGGATCCTTCGGGTCCGACGTCTCACACCTGAACCTCCACAAGACGTTCGCCATCCCCCACGGTGGCGGCGGTCCTGGAGTGGGGCCCATCGGTGTGAAGGCTCATCTCGCCCCGTACCTCCCCGGACACGGACTCGTGCCCGACCAGCCCGGCCCACAGGATGGCTCCGGAGCCGTGTCGTCGGCGCCGTGGGGCTCTGCGGGCGTGCTCGCGATCTCGTGGATGTACATCGCGATGCTCGGCCCGCTCGGTCTGCGTCGCTCGACCGAAGTTGCGATACTCAACGCCAACTACATCGCAAAGCGGCTCGCCCCGCACTACCCGGTGCTCTACACGGGCCCCCACGGCCTGGTCGCCCACGAATGCATCCTCGATATCCGGGGCATCGACCACGATACGGGGATCACGAACGAGGACGTCGCCAAGCGTCTCATCGACTTCGGCTTCCACGCCCCGACGATGTCGTTCCCCGTTGCGGGCACGCTCATGGTCGAGCCCACCGAATCCGAGTCCCTCTACGAACTCGACCGGTTCATCGACGCGATGATCGCCATCAAGGGTGAGATCGACGCGGTGGCGGCGGGGGAGGTCTCTGCCGAGGAGTCGGTCCTCCACAACTCGCCCCACACGGCTGAGGACCTCATGGTGACGGACTGGCCGCACCCCTACACCAGGGAGCAGGCGGCGTACCCGGTGGCGGGACTGAGGGAGTGGAAGTACTGGGTTCCCGTGGGGCGTATCGACAACGCGTACGGCGACCGTCACGTCATGTGCGCTTGCCCGCCGATCGAGGACTACCAAGAGCAGTAGCCAGAGATCAGATCTCAGACGACAGACCCACTCATCTGCGATCTGGCGTCCTGCTAGAACCCGAGACGGACACCCGCGGCTGTGAGGATGACGACCATCAGCCCGACGCCCATCTGTGTCCACCCGATCACTTTCGCCTGGGCAGGTTGGCGGTTGAGGGAGACGACGGCGACGAGGCCGACGAGACCGATCGCCACGACCCCGAGCCAGGGAACGAGCCCGGCGACCGCGGCTAGGGCAGTAACCCCGATCGTCGCGGCCTGAACCATGTAGATCTGGCCTGCTTGGACGGGCTTGTCGTGAAGGCGGCGTACCTGTCCTCGTACGAGCGTGATCGCCGCGATATCTCTTGCCGCGAGGATCAGCCAGAGCCCGAACGCTGGTGCCAGGTCCCAGCCACCAGCGATGGTGATCGCCGTCACGGTGGCTCCCATGGCGATCGATCCAGAGATCTCGGCGATCAACGCGCGATTCTTGCTGTGTGCGTCGGCGCGCAGTGCAAGCAGTGCAAGCGGCGCAGCGATCAGCACCGGGATCCAGAACGGGCCGTCTGCGGTGATCAGGGCGCCGATAGCACCTGCGAGGGCAACACCGCCGTAGAGGAGAGCGAAGAGGAGAGCCACCGTCGAGCGCGGCAGCCAGCGACCCCGAACGAGGTCGGTGGAGAGGATCTTGATGGGTCGGCGGGCGAGGAAGATGCCGAGTGCCGCGGCAGATATCTCCCACGCGGACGCCGAAGGGGCGACAAGCAACCCGAGCAGGATCGGCTCGAGGGTGAAACCCCAGCCACCGTGCTCGGTCGGCAGTGCGATCGACCGGATCTTGACCGGAGCCGTTGCCGAGGGCTTTGACCGGCTTGTGTTGGGTTGTTGGGAACGCAACTTCTTGAATGGAGCCACGCGCCGATGATAGGTCTCGCCGACTGCGACAACCTGTCGGGAGGCATCACCCACACGGTCCCGACGCAAGAATCAGGACCCGCGACCAGAGTTGGGGAAACGGCGGACGGTGGTCCTCTGTGCAAGGATGCGGGGATGGCGGAGCGCAAGGTAGGGCACGGGAACTGATGGACATCACTTCTGCGAAGACGACCCCGTACTGGTGGGATGCGGTGGACGCCTCCCGAACGCGCGGTGCGCTCGAGGGAGATGCGAGTTTCGACGTCGCCATCATCGGTGCCGGGTTCACCGGCCTGTGGTGTGCCTACCACCTGACACGGCTCGACCCATCGTTGCGCATCGCGGTGATCGACAAGGATCACGTGGGGTTCGGCGCCTCGGGTCGCAACGGCGGTTGGTGCCACGCCGAGTACCCCCTCGGTTACGAGCAACTTGCAACGGACCACGGACACGACGCGGCCATGGCCCACATGCGAGCACTGTTCGCCAGCGTCGACGACGTTGGCACCATCACTGCACTCGAGGGCATCGACTGCGAGTACGCCAAAGGCGGCGTCCTCACCGTGGCGCGCAGCGACCTCCAGATGGCCTACGCCCACGAAGAGGTCGGGAACGCCCGGTCCTTCGGACTCGCGGAGGACGACGTTCGTCTTCTCGACGGTGAGGAAGCACGCGAGATGCTGAACGCTTCGGGTGTCGTCGGCGCCGTCTGGCACGCCCACGGAGCGGCGATCCACCCCGCCAAACTCGTTCACGGTCTCGCCACGGCTGTCGAGGAACGAGGGGTCACGATCTATGAAGGCACCC